>JAQVYP010000071.1 GCA_029004655.1 Oscillospiraceae bacterium
TTGTTTGAATAGCAATGTGTCCATTATCACCAAGGAACGGTCCCTTAACGATTTCAAATAAGGTACCAGCGAAGAAAGCCCCAGGATACTCAAAAATCGGCAGAGACAGTAGATCCGCAAAACCATTAGCAACATTTGACGCATCAGCTGCATCTTTAGTATTGACACCGACATGAAGCAATTCAAAACCGAATGCCTTGCGTACTGCTTCTTTGCACAAACTTGTAATTTGTGCAAAATCGTCTTTCTCAATCAAATCCTGAGGAACCATCCACGAACCTCCGCATGCTACGACATTATCCAATGAAAGATATTCACCTACATTATTTTCGTTGATGCCACCGGTAGGCATAAATTTAATATCATAATATGGTCCGGCAAGAGCTTTAAGTGACTTCACACCGCCGCTGGATTCTGCCGGAAAAAATTTAACTGTTTTTAATCCTAATTCTATTGCAGCTTCTATATCACTTGCTGATGAACAACCTGGAAATACAGGAATGTGGTTATTTATGCACCATTTTACAACAGCAGGCGCAAAGCCGGGAGTTACGATAAATTTAGCACCTGCATCTATTGCAGACTGTGCTTGCTCAACAGAATGAACAGTACCTGCACCAACAATAATCTCTGGAACATTTTGTGTCATTTCTTTCATTACTTGCAGCGCAGAATCAGTGCGAAATGTTACTTCGGCAACAGGAATACCACCAGCACACAAGGCTTTAGCCAGACTAGCCGCTTTTGTATGATCGTTCAAAGCGATAACAGGAACGAGTCCGGTACCATAAATTATATCCGTTAAATTATTCATTATAAACTTCCCCTTTTACTTATTAATAAAATTCTGCAATTGTACTCTGTTAGCTAATCACTATTTGTCTCCTCTGGATATTACCTGAATTGCACAAATTGCGTTACAACTGCAAATAGCTTCATTTCAGACTTGATGCCTAACTATCAGTCATTTCGCATCTGTTGGGCTAATAAACATGGGGTAAAAACGTTTCATAAATCTTCATTGTTCTTACAAGATGTACACGTAGCAATTCTTCCAGCTTTTCAGCGTTGCCTTCTTCTAAAGATAAATACATCAATCTATGTTCATTTTTTGCATCATCAAGTTGCTCCATAGGATGCTTAGAAGAGGCATAGACATGAAATGCTATGCTGATGCCAAAAAGCATATTATATAGCTCACTTAATTTTTGGTTTTCAGCTAACTCAACAATACTGAAATGAAATATCTGTTCCAATTGAGACGCTTTTACATAATCTTCAGGCTGAATAGTTTCAAGTTTATTAAGAGTTTCAAGCATTCTTTTTTGTATATCAGGATGCTTATTAAAATTTTGGACTGCCGGATTTGAAGCGAATATTTCCATCATCATTCGACAATTCATTACATCTCGAACTTCCTCAATGGTAAGTTGCTTCACCATAAATCCACGCCGGGGCAAAGTTTCCAAAAGCCCCTCTGCCACAAGACGGTTCATTGCCTCTTTTACAGGAGTCGGGCTGATAGATAGACCATCAGCGACGGTATTTACTACCATCTTTGTCCCTGGCTCCAATTTTCCGGATAAAATTCGCTCCTTAATTTGGTCATATGCCCATTCTAACAGGGAAACCGGTTGATTGTTAATATAAATCCCTCCAATAAAAATTTGCCAATTATATTATTACTATTATAAGTAAATAATAATACAAGTAATAGAAATAAAATTTTAAATTTATTTATTATATTTATTTTATCACATTATATTTTAAATGTATAGATGTAAATTATAAAAAATATTTATTGGATTTATGGTAAATTCTATAAAGCACAAAAGCATATTTAGTAAAAATTCACAAAAATATTATAAATTAATCGTAAATTAATACTATTGATTAGTATTACTCAATTCAATATAATTATGACAAGGAAATTTTAAATTTAATATTGTAAATTTAAAATCTAGGATTTTCCAAATAAGGAGTGTTTATGAAATGAATGAAAAACTTGTTGCAATCACAGATTGCGATCATGACAACATTGAAGTGGAATCAGGAGTATTGGCGGCCGCTGGATTGAAAGCACCTTGGTTAAATTGTAAAACAGAGGAAGATTTAATTCGCGATTGTAAAGGGTTTAAATCTGTTATTAATCAATACGCTAAATTTACTGAAAAAGTATTTGCAAATTTGCCGGATTTAAAAGTAATTGTGCGTTATGGTGTTGGTGTTGATAATATTGATCTAACTGCAGCAACAAAATACGGCGTAAAAGTTTGCAACGTGCCAGACTATGGAATGTACGAAGTGGCAGACCATGCGATTGCATTGGCTTTGGCTCTTGCCAGAAAAATTGTACTAAACAATGAAAACGTGAAGAATGGAATTTGGGAATATCAAAAAGCTATTCCAATTTACCGTCTTTCAACACAAACTGTGGGTGTTATTGGTGTGGGGCGCATCGGCACCGCATTCGCAGAGCGCGCAAAAGCGTTTGGTATGAACGTCCTAGTTTGTGATGAATATGCTGCAAAGTCCGGAAAAATAAAGGATTATATGAAATTAGTCAGTTTGGATGAATTGCTTGAACAATCAGATATCATTTCTATACATTGTCCTTTAGATGGTAACAGAGACTTAATTGCAGCACCACAACTTAAAAAGATGAAAAAGAACGCATATTTGGTTAATGTTTCTCGCGGTGGCATCATCAACGAACAAGATTTATATGAAGCTCTTGTTAATAAAGAAATTGCCGGTGCAGCATGCGATGTTTTCAGTCCTGAACCGGTTGCACAGGACAGTCCTTTGCTAAAGCTTCACAACTTCCTTGCTACTCCTCATATTGCTTGGTACTCTGAAGAATCGGCAATTGAACTCGAACGCAAGGTTGCTGAAGAAGCTGCACGTGGAGCGCTGGATCAGCCACTGCTTAACATCGTCAATAAATAATTTATTAATAAGTTATTATTGAATATATAAAAAACAGGAAGGAGAAAAAATGGATTTTTTTGATTTAACTGGCAAAAAAGCAATTGTCACAGGTGCTGCTTCTGGACTTGCACATGGAATTGCCGAAGGTTTAATGCAGGCTGGTGCTGAAGTTGTAATTATCGACATCTCAGCACATACCGAAGAAGCTACAAAAGAATTTTGCAAACGTGGATTCAAAGCCCACGCAGTTCGTGCAAATCTTGGCGATCGTGATGAATTAAACCGTGCCTTTAAAGAAGCGTTGGAAGCACTCGGCGGAAAAATTGATATTCTGGTCCCTGCTGCAGGAATTCAGCGCCGAAACAAATGTGAAGACTTTACAATGGAAGATTGGGATTTAGTTCTTAACATTAATTTGTCGGCTGTTTTCAAGCTTTGCCAACTTGCCGGGCGTGAGATGCTTAAACAGAAAAGCGGTAAAATTATCAACATAGCTTCTATGTTAAGCTTTTTTGGAGGTTATACAGTTCCCGCCTATGCTGCAAGTAAAGGCGGAGTTGCTCAAATAACCAAGGCTCTCTCCAATGAATGGGCTCGTGAAGGAATTAATGTCAATGCAATTGCACCGGGCTACATGGCTACGCAAATGAACAGCAAGATATTAGAGGACGAAATCCGTAATGCTGAAATCACTAATCGAATTCCGGCACGTCGCTGGGGCACACCAGAAGATCTTAAAGGTGTAACTGTATTTCTTGCTTCCTCTGCATCAGATTATCTAAACGGCGCTGTCATCCCAGTTGATGGTGGCTATCTCGCATGCTAATTGTTTATTTATACTAAATTGAATTATCAAAAATATGGAGGAGAAAAATAATATGAAAAGCGAATCTTTAATTAAAAAAGCCGGAGCATTAGTATTAGCTATTATATTGGTACTGTCTATCACATCATGCGGCAAAAAAGATCCAGAATCCACATCTAGCACAGCCAGCAAGGCAACTTCGCTTAAAATTGGTATTTCTGTTCCTAACTTAACAAACGTATTCTTCACACAAATAAGAGACGGAATGCAAGCAGCATTGAAAGATTCTGGAGACAGCGTTGTTGTTATGGATTCACAAGGTGACCAAAACAAGCAAATGAATGATGTTACTGACTTGATCAATCAGGGATGTAACGTAATCGGCCTCTCCCCTATCAACTCTGATGGCGTACGTGCAACTCTTGAAATGTGCAAAGCTGCCGGCGTTCCTGTTATCGCTTTTAACGTAGGTGTTAAAAACCCTGAACTCGTAGCCAGCACAATCGTTTCAGATAACGAGGCTTCAGGTCACTTATGTGCACAGGCTCTTGCAAAGGCAATTGGCGGCAAAGGCAATGTAGTTGAAGTTACCTTCAGCACCACAACAACCTGTTTTGCACGTCAAAAAGGCTTTGAGGATGAAATTAAAGCTAACTATCCTGACATTAAAATACTTCAAAGTAAAGACGTTGAAAAAGCTACTGCTGACTATTCACAACCAATCATGGTTGACTTTTTAAATGCTCACCCAGACATAGACGGCGTTTTCACAATCAACGATCCTACTGCGCGCGGCGCAATTTCAGCTATCAAGGAAGCAGGAAAAATCAACCATATCAAAGTTGTTTCAGTTGACGGTTCTGAAGAAGGAAAAGGCTTTATCCGTGCAGGAGAAATGGTTGCTTCCGCAGCTCAAGATCCTGTAGGTATCGGTCGCACAACAGTTGAAACTGCTTATAAGCTTATTGCTGGTGAATCAGTTGAAGCAAATGTCATTATGCCTATGATAATTATTGATGCCAGCAACGTTGGCTAAAAACAAGCAATCACCTCTATTAGAGAAAAAACTTTTGATTTGATGTATTCTTTATAATTAGAAGGCGTAATTAGTTACCGACTAAAAGTCAAGTGTCCAATTACGCCAACTAATTTCATAACAATTTGCAGTACAAATTGTTACACTAATTATATGCCGTTGTAATGATGGCAAGCAATTAAGGAAGTGATTCAATGCCAAGTGAGTATATCCTTGAGATGAACAATGTTTTTAAGTCATTTGGCTCCAACAGAGTTTTGGATGACGTAACTATCGCCATTAAACCGGGCGAAGTGCGAGCTCTGATGGGGGAAAATGGTGCTGGAAAATCCACTCTTATGAAAATCCTTGGCGGTATTTATCATGCCGATGAGGGTAGCATTAAAATTGACGGAAATCTTGTGCGTATAAATGTTGTTGAAGATGCACGCCAAAATGGTATAAGCTTTATACATCAGGAAATTAGTAATGTGCCAAGCATGAACATCGCTGAAAATTTTTTCCTTGGCAAGGAACCTAAAAACAAGTTTGGGATGATCGATATACAACGAATGCATCGTGAAACCCGAAAAGCATTAGATGTGATGGGAATTAATTTACCGACCACTAGGCTGATCTCAGGGTTGTCAATTGCAAAGCAGCAAATGCTTGAAATTGCCCGAGCTATCAACGAAAATGCAAAGGTTGTTATTATGGACGAACCTACCGCATCGTTGGCTAACGCCGAGGTGCAAGATTTGTTTGCACAGGTAAAAATGCTCAAGGAAAAGAATGTAGCGATCATTTATATTTCTCACCGTATGGAAGAAACTTTCCTAGTTTGCGACACGGTTACTGTGTTGCGAGATGGCAAGTTTATAGGAACTAAAAATACTACAGAAACAACCGAAAATGAACTGATTAGCATGATGGTTGGCCGTAAATTTGATGAAATTTATGGATATGATCGCGCAATTGGCGGAGAAACAATAATGCAAGTTAACGGACTGACCAGTAATGCTGTCACTGATGTCACCTTCGACTTAAGAAAAGGTGAGGTTTTAGGTTTTGCAGGTCTTGTGGGAGCGGGACGTACGGAAACTGCTCTTGCACTGTTCGGTATTGATAAAATTCATTCCGGTGAAATTATGCTCGATGGAAAAAAAGTCATCATTAAAAGCCCAACAGATGCAATTGCAGCTGGAATAGAGTTAGTTCCGGAAGACCGTAAAGGTCAGGGTCTTTTCTTGACTCATAGCATTTCTACCAACCTTACCTTCCAGGTTTTGCCCCAGTTTATTCATAATCTAACAATCAACCGTAAGAAAGAAAAAGATTTGATTGAAACATATAAGAATAAGCTTTCAATTAAAATGGCTTCAGTAAATCAACTTGCGGGCGAACTTTCCGGTGGTAATCAACAGAAAATTGTTATTTCTAAATGGCTGGCAGCCAAACCTAAAGTTATTATTCTTGATGAACCTACCCGCGGTATTGATGTGGGTGCAAAAGCGGAAATCTACAAGCTGATGAAAGATCTGACTGATGAGGGTGTTTCAATTATTATGATCTCGTCTGAGTTACCTGAAATTATCAACAACTCCAGTCGCATTGCTGTTATGAGTGAAGGTAGGCTTGTGAAAATATTAGATCCTGAAGTTGACGAAATCTCGCAGGAGATTATCATGTCATACGCAGTGCAAGGAGGAAATAAATAATGACTAATCAAAGCAGTCCGACTCCCGTTAAAGAAAAAAATAGCATTTGGGATTCTAACCCAATTTTTGCCTGGTTTAGGCGTAATATAGCATCGATCCTTGCAGCTCTGCTCCTGTGTGTAATACTTAGCTTTACCACTGATACTTTTCTTGTTTCCACGAATCTGTTAAGCTTAATGCGAAATGTTTGTGTAAATGCTTTCATTGCATTTGGTATTACCTGTGTTCTTATTTGCGGAGGCATTGATTTGTCTGTTGGTTCGGTGGCAGCTGCTGCAGGCGTTATCACTGTACGTTTTGCAAACGCCGGATTACCATTGGTTTTCTGTGTTGCAATTGCACTTGTTTTTGGTGCGGTTGTTGGTCTGTTTAATGGCTATCTTGTTTCACACACGACCATTCCGCCCTTTATCGTAACACTTTCCACCCAGATTATCATTCGTGGCGTAGGCTATGTTGTTACCGGTGGTCAGCCGACACAATGCACCAATGAATCTTTTAATCTCCTTGGTACCGGAAATATTTTGGGAATCCCGGTTCCTGTGTTTGTTGTGACAATTGTTTTGGTGATTTTGTTCTTTATAATGAATCGCACTAGATTTGGCCGACATGTTTATGCCACTGGTGGAAACCGTGAAGCTGCAAGATTTGCCGGTGTAAATACCAAGTCAGTGCAAATGCGTGTTTTCATGATGAGTGGTACTCTCGCCGCACTTGCCGGTGTAGTTTTGGCTGCCCGTCTTTATTCTGGTCAACCGTCTGTTGGTGAAGGCTTCGAGCGTGATGCTATTGCAGCTTCAGTTCTTGGAGGCACAAGCTTTAACGGTGGTATAGGATCACTTGGCGGTACTGTTATCGGTATCTTTATTATAGGTATTCTAAATAATGGTATGAACCTTTTGAGCATAAACAGCTATTGGCAGTTTGTTGTCAGAGGTTGTGTAATTTTGGGTGCGGTTTATCTCGATTATATTAAAAAATCCCGCGCTTTAAAGAAATAATACTATTTTCTTATATAATCCTTTAGCTTTGCTAAAGCTGTACAAAATGCGCTTATTCAAGGGCAGTCAGGAGAAAACAAATGGATAATCAGCAGCTTACAAAAATATGCACACAACTGCGCCGCGATATTATTGAAATGGTTGCGGGTGCTTCCAGTGGTCATCCCGGCGGTTCGCTATCTATGGTAGAACTGTTGGCTGCAATCTATTTCACGCAGATGAAGGTAGATCCAAAAAACCCTAAAGATCCCTCGCGCGATCGCTTTGTTCTAAGCAAAGGACATGCTGCCCCCTGCTACTATGCAGTTCTGGGCGAAATGGGCTTTTTCGACAAGGCAGAGTTTAATAATTTTCGCCAACTGCACAGCATTTTACAAGGGCATCCCGACACGAAAAAAGTGCCCGGCGTTGATGCTTCAACCGGTTCTCTCGGTCAAGGTGTTTCGATTGCTGTTGGCATGGCTCTGGGGGCAAAAACCTCCAAAGGCACGCAAAAGGTATATACCATTTTAGGTGACGGAGAACTTCAAGAAGGACAGGTATGGGAAGCCTGCACCGCTGCAGCACATTACAAGCTTGACAACCTCACGATAATTATTGATAATAACGGTCTTCAAATCGACGGAACAAATGACGAGGTCATGGGTCTTGGTAATTTGCACGCACGCTTTGAAGCTTTCGGACTTGATGTAATCGAAATTGAGGACGGAAACGACCTTGAACAGGTAATCGCCGCACTTGAAGCACCTGTAACCCCCAGAAAACCAAAATGTATATTGGCACACACAGTCAAAGGAAAAGGTGTCTCATTCATGGAAAATCAGGTTGGCTGGCACGGAAAAGCGCCAAACACCTCCGAGCGAGACGACGCTCTCAAAGAAATGAGGGTTGATATATGAGTGAATTAAAAGCAATTCGTGTAGCCTATGGTGAAGCATTAATAGAACTTGGCAAAAAGAACGACAAGGTTGTCGTATTAGATGCTGACCTTGCCCACGCAACCATGACAGTCGGATTTTCCCAAACATTTCCAGAACGGTTCTTTAACTGTGGAATTGCGGAAGCCAACATGGTATCCATGTCTGCAGGATTATCAACAATGGGCTATATCCCCTTTTGCAGTACATTTGCGATTTTTGGAGCAGGTCGTTCTTATGAGCAGGTGCGAAACAGTGTTGCCTATCCTAATTTTAATGTGAAATTATGTATGACACATGCTGGAATTACCCTTGGCGAAGATGGTGGAAGTCAACAAGCAATTGAAGACATTGCACTGATGCGTGTAATTCCGGGCATGACCGTGATTGTGCCATGC
>JAQVYP010000072.1:0-1594 GCA_029004655.1 Oscillospiraceae bacterium
GTTAATATCACTCCCACTCGATAGTGGCTGGGGGTTTGCTTGTTATGTCATATACTATACGGTTAACGCCTGATACCTCGTTGACGATTCTTCTGGAGGCGGAATCTAGCACCTCAAACGGAATTCTTGCCCAATCGGCAGTCATGAAATCGCTTGTGGTAACGGCACGGAGGGCTACCGTGTAATCATAGGTTCTGCCGTCGCCCATAACACCAACACTTTTCATATCGGTAAGGACTGCAAAATATTGTCCTATTTCACGGTCAATTCCAGCCTTTGCAACTTCGTCGCGGAAAATAAAGTCAGCGTCCTTTAAAAGTGTTAACTTTTCTTCTGTGATATCTCCTATAATCCTAACGGCAAGACCCGGGCCCGGGAACGGTTGACGATAAACCATGCTTTCAGGCATACCGAGTTCCAGTCCAACCTTGCGAACTTCGTCCTTGAACAAATCACGAAGTGGCTCGACAATTTCTTCAAAATCAATACAATCCGGCAAACCGCCCACATTGTGGTGACTCTTGATAAGTGCAGCATCTCCTATGCCGCTTTCGATAACATCGGGATAAATTGTCCCCTGAACAAGAAAGTCGACCTTACCGATTTTTCTTGCCTCAGCCTCGAATACGCGAATAAATTCCTCGCCGATAATTTTCCTCTTTTTCTCTGGATCAGAAACACCGGCAAGTTTTGACATAAACTGTTCTTTTGCATCTACGGCGATAAGATTAATGTCATAAACACCACGGAAAAGTTCTTCAACCTGCTTGCCCTCGTCCTTGCGGAGAAGGCCATGGTCGACGAAAATGCAGACAAGGTTATCGCCAACAGCTTTGTGCAAAAGCACTGCGGCAACCGATGAATCAACACCGCCGGAAAGTGCGCACAGCACCTTTCTGTCGCCAATCTTTTCCTTCAAGTTTTCAATTGTGCGAACAGTGAAACTAGACATGGTCCACTCACCCAAGCAACCACAAACATTGTATATAAAGTTATGAAGCATTTTAAACCCAAGCGGAGTATGCATAACTTCCGGATGGAATTGAACAGCGTAAAAGTTTCTGCTGATATTTTCCATTGCAGCAACCGGACAATCGTCTGTCTTGGCAATGATTCTGAATCCGAGCGGGATTTGATTGATGTAATCTGTATGGCTCATCCAGCATGTTGTATGTGCATCAATTCCTTCAAACAACAAACTCGCAGAATCAACAGAAAGCCCAACCTTGCCATATTCGCTGTGGCCTACCTCAACAACGCCTCCGATGGTATGAGCCATCAGCTGTGCACCATAGCAAATCCCCAAAATCGGTATTCCCAATTCGAACAACGCTTTATCATACAGAGCCGCATTGGCACTGTAAACGCTTTTCGGGCCACCTGTTAAAATAATTCCTTTATAACCGCCATTCCTAATGTCCTCAATAGATGTGGTATACGGACGAACCTCAGAATACACATTGTTTTCACGGACACGGCGTGCAATCAGCTGATTGTATTGACCGCCAAAATCCAAAACAAGTATTTTCTCCATTAATTATAGCCCCATTCCTCTGCGAAGAAGTTTTTTATATTAAATGTCCCACGCAGATTA
>JAQVYP010000072.1:1694-8782 GCA_029004655.1 Oscillospiraceae bacterium
GACTTGTCCAAAATTTGAAAAAATAGATTGGACATACGATTATTTATTACGCCCTTACCGGTGATTTGACCTTTTTTCAAACCATTAAATGCAGTCGCGTCGTCTTTATAATCAACAATGTAGAGCTCAGGGTCTTCAGTCTTAAACACTTTTTTTGCTTTGCCTTCATAAACCATTTCAAGTTTTTGCATAACAACTTTTCCCCCATTTTCACTTTTAAAATATATCTATAATTATACACACAAACCGCCCTTCTGTCTATTACAAAAGGACGGCTTTTTTGATTTTGTAGAATGATGTGAAAAAAATTGTATTTACATGACTGTTTTTATTCAACTGTTACTGATTTTGCAAGATTTCTCGGCTTATCAATATCGCATCCGTTATCTCGAGCAACATAATATGCTAACAGCTGAAGCGGAATTACCTCTACTGAAGCTAAGAACAAAGGATTTGTGCGAGGAATATACATTACATCGTCAGCCTCTGTTAAGATTTTTGTATTACCGACAATAGCAGTAGCAAGAACCTTCGCCCCGCGAGCTTTGACCTCTTTGATATTGCTCATCAATTTATCGAAAAGTCTTTCGTAGCAAGCAAGTGCAATAACCAACCTGTCATTATCAATAAGAGAAATTGTGCCATGCTTGAGTTCGCCTGCCGCATAAGCTTCCGAATGAATATATGAAATTTCTTTTAGCTTCAAAGAGCCTTCCATAGATACCGCATAATCAATATTCCTTCCAATAAAGAAAATTGACTGATTCTTATGATATTTCTGTGCCAGAGTTATAATGTTATCATTAAGAATTAGTGCCTGTTCGATCTGTTCCGGAAGATTCTGCAATTCTGTAATCATTTCGGCGCACTCTTCACCTGTTCTGTTTCCAAGTAGCTCTGCTGCATAAACCCCGAAAAGATAAAGCAGTGCCAATTGCGTAGAATAACCCTTTGTAGTAGCAACTGCAATTTCCGGTCCGGCCCAAGTGTACAGAACATCATCAGACATTTTTGCAATTGTACTTCCAACTACATTAACAAGGGATAGTACTCGTGCACCGCGACCTTTCGCTTCTTTAAGTGCAGCAATAGTATCCGCTGTTTCGCCCGACTGGCTAATAACAATAAGAAGTGTATGCTCATTTATAATAGGATTACGATATCGAAGTTCCGACGCCAAGTCAACCTCAACCGGAATTCTAAGCAATTCTTCAAGCACATATCTTCCCACCTGTCCGGCATATGATGCCGATCCGCAGGCAGTTATTATAATCCTGTTTACGTTTTTAAGGTCCGCAGCCGTGATACTAATATCATCAAGTTTAATTTTGCCGTTTTTGATTCTAGGTTCAAGAGTGGCACGCACAGCGCGAGGCTGTTCCATGATTTCCTTCATCATAAAATGATCATATCCGCTTTTTTCAGCGGCATCGATATTCCAATTGATTTCGGTTGTGGATTTTTCAACAGGAGAACCGGCTTTATCAAAAACCCTTATTCCGCTTTTTTTGATTTCAGCAATTTCACCGTCTTCCAAATACATGACAGTTTTTGTATGAGAAATTAACGCCGTAACATCGGACGCAATAAAGCTCTCGCCAATGCCAACACCTAGAATTAGTGGGCTTAAGCGCCTGACTGCAACCAATACATCTGGTTCATGCGCACAGATTATACCAAGAGCATATGATCCTTCAAGTCTTTTTGCAGCCTTAACAACCGCCTCAATTAAATTACCTTTATAATAATTCGCCAACAAATGAACAACGACTTCTGTATCTGTTTCACTTTCGAAAATAAATCCCTTTTGGATAAGCTCTTCTTTGAGGGTTATGTAATTTTCAATTATTCCATTATGTACAACAGCAAACTTTCCATCATTACTTACATGTGGATGTGCATTGCGTTCACTCGGAGCACCATGAGTTGCCCATCGTGTATGGCCTATTCCAAGAGAGCCCGGTATCCCTTGACCATTTTCTGTTATTTCACGTAGCATTTTAATTCTTTCGGTGGTTTTGCGTGTCGTTATTACGTCTTTATTCAATACAGCAATTCCTGCCGAGTCATATCCACGATATTCCAGTCTTTCTAGTCCTTCAAACAAGATAGGAGCCGCTTTTCTTTCTCCGATAAAGCCAACAATTCCGCACATATATTAGTACACCTTTCTAAGTGAAAATATTAATTTTATTGTATAATAAATAATTATTTTCAAGTATATTCGTGTCGGCATTAAATGTCAAGAAGTTTTACCTTTAAAAACATCGCAACATTGCTGGAAAGCACTAGATAAATTGCATCATTTAAAGGGCAGGCTCATTTTGAACCTGCCCCTTTATTTACATTAATATGGAAATCACCATCATCTCTCGCAATTTTTCATATATTTGAGGTGCCAGTTCAGGCTGGAGCGGATTTTCTCCCATTCCCATTTCTACCGTAAATCCCGGACGTCCGTATTTTTCGATGAACCAATCTTTAAACCCGCCACCCGAGGCAAGTCCTGTGGGCACCTCAAGTGCATAACCGGTTGAGGTAGCCATGATTTCTGCCATTTTTTTTGCTCTTGGAATATGTTTGTTGCCATAATCCCAGTATATAACCTCTCCTTGTGAATGGAACGCCACAACGTGACGTATTTTAACCGAGCGACAAAGTCCTGTCAAAGCAACTGTTTCGGGTTCGCTTTCGGGTCTGTGCCCACCATATCTTGTGGCACCTGGACCGTATATTCCACTTTTCTGTTCCAGCTCATGCAGCTCCATCCACCCGGCATCAAAGTTGTGATTTATATCTACTCCCCGCATATTTGCATTCCATTTTTGATAGTTGCCGCTGCTCAACCGACTGATTTTTGACGCAAAGTAGCCACAAGAAGTCGGTCCGTTAAGTGCAATTTCACACCCGTCCGGGTTAATTACAGGAACTACAATCAACCCCCGCCCAAACATTGCTTTTTGAGCATCAACTCCTGAAATCTGGGTGTTGTTTTTTAGTGCTTCACAAAACTCCTCAACAAATTTAAGAAGTACAACCGATGTTATTCGTTCTGTACCATGGAATGCTCCTACATATAAAACATATTCGCTGGCTCGTCCTATTCTGATGGCCGGCAAATCGCGGCCCGAAACACTTTTTCCAATCGAACCGATTGAAATAAACGGATACATCTCGCCAAAGCTCGCAATTATCTTCTTTATACTGTTGTAATCGTGCTCCGTATGACTTATAATACTTTTCATAAAGATTTCCACTCCTTGACTTTAGTGTGCTTATATACTAAATTTATGATGAAAGAAGCGTCAGTATGAATCTTACTGAAAAACCTGTTTCACAGGAATATATTTATAACGGAAAAATAATAAGCCTTCGCGTTGATCAGATTTTGCTTCCAAATGAAAAGCCGGCAATTCGCGAAGTTATTGAGCATCCGGGTGGAGTTTGTGTTGCGGCTATTACCGAAAGCGATGAGATTTTACTGGTTAGACAATTCCGTTATCCATATATGGAAGAAATCTTAGAAATCCCGGCCGGCAAAAAAGAGCGGGGCGAAGATCCTCTTACCTGTGGGATGAGAGAGCTTAAAGAAGAAACCGGCGCTACCGCCAAAAACTTTTTTTCGTTAGGCAAATTATATCCAACTCCCGGTTATTGTGGAGAAACAATTCATCTTTATGGCGCTACTGAGCTTTCCTTTGGCGATGATAATCCGGACGATGATGAGTTTTTGGAATGTATTAAGCTGCCATTTGAAAAGGTTGTTCAAATGATTATTTCAGGTGAAATTAAGGATGCTAAAACTCAAACTGCTGTTTTAAAACTTGATGCAATGAGATCAAGAGGACTTATAAAATAAAAAGCCGTCAATAATATGCTATATATAACGCTAACCAAATATTTAATCTAAGATTTTTTAAGTCATAAAATATAATTTTGTGTATATAGGAGAGTTTTGTTATGAAAATTGAAATTGTTAATTTCCCGGGTGAAAACGTAAAGCTAAAGGCCTATTTGTATGAAGAGTCTGAGGAAATAATGGAGTGGAAAAAGCGCCCTGCCGTTGTTGTTTGCCCGGGCGGCGGATACTGCATGTGTTCTGATCGTGAAGCAGACCCAATTGCAATGCATTTTTCAGCAAAAGGTTTCAACACATTTGTGTTCACTTATTCGTTAAACAAGGAAGCTGCATTTCCCAGACCTCTTGTTGAACTTTCAATTGCTATGAAAACCATTCGTGAAAATGCCGACAAATGGGGGATTGAATCAGACAAAATTGCCGTCTGCGGATTCTCGGCAGGCGGACATTTAGCCGCATCATTGGGAACTCTTTGGAACAATGAAGAGGTTATGGAGCAAAGTGGTTGCATGAACGGAGAAAACCAGCCCAACGCACTTATTTTGGGATATCCTGTTGCTTCAACATCATGGCTTGAAAATAGCAATCATCTTGAGAGAATTGTGGGCGACCGTGATTTTGACTCGACCGTCGATTTACTTCAGCCATATAAAAATGTCGGCAAGCAGACTCCTCCTTCTTTCATTTTTCATACATATTTCGACAATGTTGTGCCGGTTGAGGATAGCCTTTGCTTTGCAGAAGGCTGTGCGAAAGCAGATGTACCATTTGAACTTCACGTTTACACAAATGGATGTCATGGTATGGCAACCGCAACGGCATTGACAAGTGGTGTTGATCATCAGCTATCACCTTGGATGGATACTGCATCGGATTGGCTGTGGCGATTGTTCGGTCGTTCGGATTATCAACAATTCGGTTCAAACACAAATCGTGCACACCCGTGTGACAGGAACAAACTTTAATTATTAATAGTCAAAAAAAGTGCGTCCACTTGTTTTATTCACAAAAATGTGATACTATTTATTAGATAATTTTTGAAGGGATGAGCCGCATGTCAGGACATTCTAAATGGAGTACCATTAAACGTAAAAAAGAAAAAACAGATCAACAACGAGCAAAGATTTTCACAAAAATCGGCCGTGAGCTTGCAATGGTGGCACGTGCCGGAGGCGCTGACCCCAATGTCAACAGCAAACTCAAGGAAGTTATCGCAAAGGCAAAAGCAAACAACGTGCCTAACGATAATATCGAAAGAATTATAAAAAAAGCTGCGGGTGAAGGCGATGGAAACAACTATGAAGAGATTGTTTACGAAGGATATGGCCCTTGCGGTGTTGCAGTTATTGTTGAAACATTAACGGATAACCGCAACCGTACCGCAGGCGATTTGCGTCATTATTTTGATAAATGTGGCGGAAATATGGGTCAACCCGGCGCGGTTATGTTTATGTTTGAGCGCAAAGGTGTTATCGCAATCGAAGGCGAAGGCCTCACCGAGGACACTGTTATGGAGCATGCTCTTGAAGCAGGTGCGGACGACTTTAATTTTGACGGTGATGTTTTTGAAATCACGACCGAGGCAAATTCTTTTGCTTCTGTTCGCGATGAACTTGAGAAGAGGGGATATAATTTCCTTTCTGCTGAGGTTGCATACGTTCCGTCCAACATGTCTTCCATTGAAGACCCTGAAATGGCCGCAAAAATGGAAAGGTTCCTTGATACGCTTGACGATAACGATGATGTTCAGAATGTTTGGCACAATTGGGATATACCCGAAGATGATGCTGAATAAGATGTTTTAAATTTTTAATTTAATTTGATTCGACAAAAACCTTGCATTTCTATATAATTATGATAAAATAAAGATTATTGAAAAGGATTTAACTTTTCTATTAAATTGTGTGGGAGGTGTTATACAATGGCATATGTAATATCTGATGCTTGCATAAGCTGCGGTTCTTGCGAAGCGACCTGCCCATGTGATGCTATTTCTGAAGGCGATGCTCAATACGTTATCGATGCTGAAAAGTGCATATCTTGCGGTTCTTGCGCAAGTGGTTGCCCTGTTGATGCTATTTCTGAATAATTAATTGTACATACGCAAAAAGGAAGCCGTGATTTATTCATGGCTTCCTTTATTTTTTATCATAGCCTCTTTGCAAAGTGCGTGAATATCGGACATTGAGCAAATTGTTCCACACATTCTGCGAAGCTCTGACGCTCCGCAAAGGCCTTTCATATACCAGGCAGCATGTTTTCTTGCTTCCCTGAACGCTTGGTTTTCACCCTTGTATTTAACCATTAATTCAATTTGTCTGATAAGTATAAGTAATCTCTCGGCTAGTGGTGGTTCCGGCAATGCCGTTCCACTCTGCAACCATGAATTTATTTGTGCAAACACCCACGGTGAGCCCATTGCTCCTCTGCCGACCATCACAAAATCGCACCCGGTATATTCATACATTTTTGTGGCGTCTGCACCGCACGAAATATCACCGTTACCGATAACAGGAATTTTAACCGATTTCTTAACCGACTTAATGATATCCAAATCGACAGGAGGAGCATACATCTGATTTCTTGTCCGTCCATGGACAGTTATTGCCGATGCACCTGCCTGCTCGCATCTTTTTGCAATTTCAGTGGCGTTTTTTGTGCTTTCATCCCAACCGGAACGTATTTTAACTGTAACCGGCACAGAAACTGCGGCAACGACCGCACGAACTACGTCTTCCGCCAATTGCGGATTCTTTAAGAGTGCCGAACCGCCCTTGCTTGAAATAGCAATTTTGGGTGCCGGGCAACCCATATTTATATCTATCATATCAGGATTATAGCGCATTGCAATTTCTGCTGCGTGTGCCATTATTTGCGGTTCGCATCCAAAAAGTTGTGATGCAAACGGACGTTCATCATCAGATGCGCTTAAAAGTGCCGCTGATTTTTTATCTCCAAGGTAAATGCCTTTTGCGCTTGCAAGCTCGCCGACTGTATATGATGCACCAAATTTTTTACAAAGTTCTCGCATAGCGCGATCTGTAACTCCTGCCATTGGCGCCAATGCAGCAAATCCCTTTATTTCAACATTGCCAATAAACATTTGCATTCTCCATTTTTATACTAATTCCAAGTAAAAAGCGCGCAAAAATTGGGTGCTTTTTATTCGGAATAAATATTAGCTTTTCGTTCAATTTACCTCACTTAATAGTGTTTGTCAATGCCCTTA
>JAQVYP010000073.1 GCA_029004655.1 Oscillospiraceae bacterium
AAGTGAATTTTCTACTATGAACAAGCAGGATAAATTAAACTCACGAATATGTGACCTGGCATATTTTTGCCGTTAACGGTGTTTAGCTTTTAAGTTAATCACAAAGTTTTGAAATAGCTTAAATGGAGGATTATATAATGAATTGCAAACCAAAGGGACTAGCTCATATCGGTGTTCCTTGCCGTGATATTGATGAAAGCTTGGCATTCTATGCTGAATTAGGCTTTGAACCTATCAATATTAAAAGAGGAATCAATAACAACAATGTCGCATTTGTGGAGAATAACGGATGCAGAATTGAACTCGTTGAATCTCTGAATCCTGATAAAAACGGTGTTGGCGTTCGAATTGACGGTTGTATTGACCACTTTGCGCTCATGTGCGATGACATAGAAGCCGCCTATGCCGAGTGCGTTGAGGCTGGATACTCCTTTGCCTCCGACGGAATTTGCTCTGCA
This sequence comes from Oscillospiraceae bacterium, assembly GCA_029004655.1. Taxonomy (GTDB): domain Bacteria; phylum Bacillota; class Clostridia; order Oscillospirales; family Acutalibacteraceae; genus STF2-152. Next base: position 459 of record JAQVYP010000073.1, read on the forward strand.
AAAGCTTGGGAACCAAAGGCCTGTAAATTCTTTATGATTAAAGGACCTAACAATGAGAAAATTGAGTTTACCAAGATTTTTGATTAAGTTTGTATGTGTTTGGCAAAATAATTATGGTTAATTAGCCGCAAATCGCAAAATCGGCGTGTATAAATTACTACAAATTTTAATTTGTTATTATGCAACAAGTCCCTATAGTAGTTTGTTAATTCTACAATAGGGACTTTTTATGCTTATCACAAATTTACTTTCCATATTGCCGGCTTTTTTAGATTCATGCACGAAAAAGTCAGCAAGACCTGAATTTTAAACCTTGCCAATCCTCTAATACTAATCTCAATTAAAAGTGGAGATTAGATTTGCGAGGATAGTTTTTGTCCCGCAAGGCGGAGGAGGACAGCGGGCTGGCGCCCGCCGACGACGACAACGCGGCGGGACGAAAACTAGACCGTAAAGATATCTACGCTTTTATTTGAGATTAGTATAAACTGGGTGTTTCTCTTTTGAATCCGCAAATACACGCTCAATCACATCATTTTTGCCCTAACAACTCAACAAAGTCCACCCGAAATACGGTGGACTTTATCGACAGTCTGAGCAGCTATGTTTTTTGCATGGCTGCTTTTTTTATCGTAATTAAGATAACAACAAAAGCGACAATTTATACCCTCTGTTTGTGACACAAATCACACAAATAGGCATGTATAATTAAAAATGCATTGAGGGCAGGTGAAGCATTTATGGTGGTTTATGCTGATGTTCTAATTTTTCTAAACACTTTTGTAAACTATTTTATTATACATATTACATCACTTATAGCAAAAAATGATGCAAGGCTTTGGCGTCAAATTATGGCATCAAGCATAGGCGCACTGTTTTCTTTGTGTATTTTCATACCGGTTGATAATATTGCTATAGAAATGTTAATTCGGCTAATTGCATCGTGTGTGATTGTACTTTGTTGCTATGGATTCAAGAGTATAAAAAGTTTTTTAAGATTAATGGCTGTTTTTTATGTGGTATCTTTTCTGTATGTCGGAATTATGATGGGACTATGGTTCCTTTTTAAAACTTCTAAAATAGTTATAAACAGTGGTGTCGTATATTTTGATATATCGCCAATAATACTGATTGTTTCAACATTAATTAGCTATATTTCAATTAAGATTTTTAGAAGATTGTCTGACAGGCATGCGGATACTGCTGAGAGATGCAAGCTTAAAATTATTTATAGTAATTCATCAATAGTAATTAATGCCATAGTTGATTCAGGGCACTCACTTACTGATTTATTTACCGCAGCACCTGTAATCGTGATAGATGAAAAGTCAATGAATAACTTGATGGGACAAAAAGAATTCCAATTAATATTAAGAAATGGAGACATTGCCAATAGTAAAATAAAAGACAGGTACCGATTAATACCATATAGATCTATTGGTGGCCAAGGACTCTTGCCGGCATTTAGGTGTGATATGGCAGAAATAACGATACATCAAACTGTAGTAAAAAATATTAACAAGCCAATCGTTGCGGTCAGTAACGTAGAGTTGGGTGAAGATTATTCAGCCATAATAAGTCCCGAAATGCTTATATAAAAGGTGATTGTATGCGAATTGTAGCTTCAAGTTTAAGAACAATATTAACTGGATTATTAAAAAAGCTGGGGTTAATAAGACCTAGCCATTATATTAACGGACCCGAAACTTTACCGCCACCCCTGACAGCTGAAGAAGAAAATAAATTATTATCCGAACACGCTTTTGACAGTGAGTTTGTTAGAGAACAACTTATAGTCCACAATTTACGTTTAGTAGTTTATATTGCTAGAAAATTTGATGCTGCCGGTGCTGGCGTTGAGGATTTAATTTCTATCGGAACAATAGGTTTAATAAAAGCTGTTAACACTTTTTGCCCCGAAAGAAATATCAAACTTGCAACTTATGCATCAAGATGTATTGAAAATGAGATATTAATGTATTTAAGAAAAAGCACAGCTTTAAAATCTGAAATTTCAATCGATGAGCCATTAAACATCGACTGGGATGGAAATGAGCTGCTATTGTCTGACATATTAGGAAATGACGATTACGAAGTTGGCAGGGAAGTTGAACAAGAAGACGAGAAATCAATGCTGAACAATTTAATAGCTTGTTTAAATTCTAGAGAAAGAAAAATAATGAATATGCGCTTTGGTTTGGGAGGTTATAAAGAGCATACCCAGAAAGAAGTAGCTGATAATCTTGGAATTTCTCAATCGTATATTTCAAGGCTTGAAAAAAGGATAATAGAACGGCTTAAAAAAGATATTGAAAAAGCAGTATAAATGTAAAACGCCCTACCTTTTTGAACAGAACCCCTAAAACGGACATTGTATCCGCTGGACAGGGTGCGGTTCATTTTATGGTAGGGCGTTTTTAAAATTAAGGCAAATATAAAGTGTTGTGTAAATAGGATTTGAAAATAGATAATAATTATTATTTGTTAATTTCAATCTCATTTAAATAATTTTGAATAGTTTGATTTAAAATCATTCGTGATTCTAAAGGTAAAATTCGGTATTTGCTAACTAAAATCTTTTCTTCCTGGCTTAATTGGTCTAAAGATATAGAAGTGTTAGCTCCGGAACCAACTTTATATGTCGGATTTTTTGCCTGCGATAAAGCGAAAACCGGTTGATTAACAGACGTTGCGTTATATTGCTTATCTTCTATTTTACTAAGTTCATCTATAGAAATGTTAAATATATCTGCTAACTTTTTTAAAATACTAAGTGGTGGAGTAACAGTTCTTTCATAATATGCATATGCCGATCGGGTTTTGTTTATTTGCTTTGCAACATCATCCTGTGTTAAACCGAATTTTTTGCGGTATTTTATTAAGTTTTTTGCAAGCTCAGTTTTTTTAGAAGCTGACATATACAAACCCCCTTTAGGACATATTTTACTTGACTAAATTATCAATAATTGTTATAATCAACTTTGTTGAATATTTGTGCTGAAGTGGCTCAGATGGTAGAGCAGCTGATTCGTAATCAGCAGATCGTGGGTTCGAATCCCATCTTCAGCTCCAATTAAGCAACAAACAGTTTTAATATGCACTCACATCTGTGGGTGCATTTTTTATTGTATTAAAACCACTGGCTGTGCCAGTGGTGCGAAAAAAGCTTTAGCGTGACACATGAAACAAAAACTCCTTTTGATATAATAAGATGCGGTCTGTCAACTGCAAAATATAATCAAAAGGAGGTCATTCAAATGCCGAATGACACAAATAGTTTAGCGCATACAAAATGGAACTGCAAATATCATATAGTGTTTGCACCAAAATATCGCAGAAAAATATTTTACAGAGAACAAAAAATAGAAAAAGGGGAAATACTCCGAGAATTATACAGTTGGAAACAAGTCAATATTATAGAAGCAGAAGTGTATCCAGACCATATACACATGCTGGTAGAAATACCACCGGCTAAGCCGGCGGATGTTTATTCGCTTTTTTTACTTGGGTCCCTAAAAAGTATATCTGTTACACCTGTAAATACTGAAGTTGGATCATCAAGAAAAGAATCTTTAATCTTTTTCGCACAATCTTCATCCGGGACGAACAAACTAACGGTTAAGACTTCATTAGTACCTTCTAATACAGAACATGTCACCATGCAACCCTTTTCAAGGTTTTTAATGGTTACTCTATTTTCTTTTTCAAAACGTATTCTTGAAAGTCTTTTATTAATAGCATTACATGATAATTCACGAATAGTGATTGGCAAATTCTTTTCTAATGTACTTGCAATATCAATACCACTTGGACTTGCCATAAAGTGTTTGTCGCCATCCTCGGCTACAACCTGAATGTGGTCATTAGTTTCTAACTCTGAAATTGCATATGATACTTCAAAATAATTTGCAATTCCTTCATAATGCAGTACTTCTTTAAGTACAGTGCCGGAAATTGGCTTGTCAATTGTTTTTAAAATATAACATATCAAAATTCGAATTTCAGTACGGCTTGTCAGTCCACCCGGCATTACACCGGCGCTGAGAGCATCATAATCCAAGATAACACCTCAAAACTAATTTACTTAAATGATTATTCAGCACAAATTGGCTGAGTATGGTCACAGTATTCACATACTGTTCTTCCATCGACCTTAATATATAGATTTGGCAAATAATGCTCGTGATTTGTGATACATCTTGGGTTGCAGCAACACTTATCACTGTTTGATTCGGGACGGGCATCCAATTTCTTTTCACTGTTTTCAAGCATATATAAAATCAAAGCCATTCTGGCATACATACCATATTCCGTTTGATCAAAATATACCGCCCGACTATCATCGTCAACTTCATAGTCAATTTCATCAACACGAGGAAGCGGATGAAGTATCTTTAATCCGTATTTTGCCTTTTTCATTTTTTCTTTATCTAGGACGAAAACACCTTTTTGATTTTTATAATCTTCATCGCTCTCAAAACGCTCACGTTGTATTCTGGTCATATAAAGAACATCTATTTTACTTATTGAGTCCGAAAGACTTATTGATTCGCTATATTCGCATCCGGCATTTATAACAATTTGCTTAAGATAATCCGGAACGTTAAGCTGAGGAGTGGAAATGAATACGAATTTATTGTTTTTATATCTAACTAAAGATTTGATTAGTGAATGAACAGTTCTTCCATTCTTTAAATCTCCGCAAATACCAATTGTAAGATTGCTTAGTGTGCCTTTAGTATTAATTAGTGTAAACAAATCTGTTAGGGTTTGGGTGGGGTGGAGGTGACCACCATCTCCGGCATTAATCACATTGCAGCGTGAAAATGTTGAAGCTGCCTGCGCTGCACCCTCGCATGGGTGCCTTATAACAATCAAGTCGGCATAGTTGCTGACAACACGAACAGTGTCACGCAACGACTCTCCTTTTGACACTGAAGAGCTATCCGGGTTATCAAATCCAACAAGCTTTCCACCTAGTTTAAGCATAGCGGATTGAAATGACATTTGAGTGCGAGTTGACGGCTCATAAAACAATGTGGCCATTATTTTACCGTGACCGCTATCACAAAAGTACTGCGGATGCTTCATTATTACCTTTGCTAAATCCAGTATATCCTTAAGCTGATCAGACGAAATGGAATCAAGATCAATCAAGTGCCTTGTGGACATTAATTTGCCCCCTTAATTATGCATTATATTCATTACATATTATAAATCTAAATAAAAAAATTTACAAGTAAAACATAATAATTGATATAAACTTCAGCATAATATTGAAAAGATTCTGTTTTTGTAATATAATAACTATGTAGTATATAAAAGGTGGTTTTGTGATTGCGGAAAAAGTATTTATTAAATGAAATTAAAATGCTGATTGAACAAAACAAAGAATTGCAAATCAAGATAAATGAATTAAATAAATCAATTAAGGAACGAGATAGTAAATTAGAATCAATTAACACTACTATTGATAATGATGAAATAATAGATAAGGAACAAGACGACAACTTAGAATCAATTAGCTCGAATACGATTGATAATTATGAAATCACAGAATTGTATAATAAAATCGAGAGCATGGAATCCTTAATCGATCAAATGACACGCGAATCTAATGACGACAAGGAAAAAATCAACCAACTTATATCTTTACTCGAAGAAAATCAATTAAATGACGAACCTTATCAAGCAATAGAAACCACAGAACAAAAAGAAATATTTAAAAATAATGATGAATTCTTTACGCCAACAGATTTTGGGAAAGAAATAAATTATGCCTCAACTCAAATTGGAAAGGTTATTGTTAAGATTTCTGATTTTTGTAATAATATGGTTTCTACTAATGACCAAAATGCCAGAGAACTTATCAACTTAGCGTTAGGTCGCGGCGAAGTGTTCAAAGCTGATGTTATGAATGTTCTGCAATCAAACGCGTCATTTAATGATAAAGAAAGCATAATAGAGGATAAAATCAAAGATGTTGATTCCTACATAACAAGCCTTTATGGCCAATTGTAGAATCTCTGTTGATCTTATTTAATAAATAATGCATTAATAGGCTTTTGAAATTTAAACCAATTCTAAAAATAGCAACCGCCCCGCACTACTCTTGAAGTGCAGGGCGGTTACTGTTTTGTTTATAAATTAAATATAAATACCACCGTTTGTGTTGAGAACCTGCCCCGTAATAAAGTTGGAATCTTCGCTGCTTAAAAACAGAATAGATTTTGCAATGTCGGTTGGATCACCAATACGGCCAAGAGGAGTCTCTTGCATTAAAACAGTTAAATCATCAACGGACAGGTTGGCGTTCATTCTAGTTTGGATAACACCGGGTGCAACACAGTTAACTCGAATACCGCTTGGACCGACTTCTTTTGCTAACGCTTTTGTCATGCCGATGAGTCCGGCTTTGGCGGCGGAGTAGGGGACTTCACAAGATGCTCCGGTCTCGCCCCAAACAGACGAAATATTAATTATGTTGCCACTGTGACGTTTAATCATTGCGGGCAATACTGCTTGACAGCAATTAAATGCGCCTGTTAAATTTGTTGCTATAACATTATCCCATTCCGCATTGCTAATATCGGTAAAAAGCTTTTGCTGAGCTATTCCGGCGTTGTTAACCAAAACATCAATTTTTCCAAATTGACGGACTGCATTATCAACCATTTTTTCGACTTGTGAACGACTTCTGACATCTGCCTGCAATGCAATAACAGAATGGCAGTTGTCTGACAAAGAGTTTTTAAGGAGAAGGGCAGCTTCACTTGAATTATTATAATTTATAATTACATTATAATTATGCTCTGCAAAAAGGATTGCAGTTGCTGCACCGATACCGTTAGAACTTCCGGTGATTAATACGGTACTATTCATTACAGTCACCTCATTTAATTTTTATTATCAGTATATCATATTACTAAAAAAATTTAAATAATTATTATTGAGAAAGGGAAGTTGCTGACACAAGGTGTTGTTGACATAACGCTAAAATATATCTAGTTCTTGTGGTTAACATAATACGTTTACATAACATTTTAACGTAAAATTTTTTGGCTGTTGACATAAAGCTTTGAAAGGTGTATAAATATATATGGTGCTTTTTATAAGATAAATAAGGGGTTTTTTAATTGCATAACAGTGTCGGATTTATAGGTTCAGGTAATATTGCTTCGGCAATAATTGCTGGTGCAATCAAATCGGGTTACATAATGCCTAATAAAATCTACATATATGATCTTGATGTAGCGAAAAGTGAAAAGCTATCTATATATGGTATTAATGTTTGTGAAACTACAAAACAATTATTAGATAATTGTCAGTTTGTTTTTTTGACTGTAAAGCCTCAGGTTTATGGTGCTGTATTAAATGAAATAAAGCCATTTATTACAGCTGAAAAATGCTTAGTCGATGTTGGTGCCGGTGTTACGATTAAATTTGTAAAAGACACAATCGGTTTCGACTGCAAAGTAATTCGTGTTATGCCTAATACACCATTAATGTATTCAATGGGAGCCACCGCTCTTGTTAAAGAACTTCCTGTCTCAGATGATGAGTTCGAATTTATAAAAGGCTTTTTTGATGCTAATGGTATTACTTGTGTTGTCAAAGAAGATTTAATAGACGCCATTACAGGAGTAAGCGGCAGTTCTCCTGCGTTTATTTTTAGATTTGCAAGAGAAATGATTCGCGCTGCCGTTGATAACTCTATGCCCGCTGATGATGCTAAAAAAATGGTTCTTCAGACTATACTCGGAAGCGTTATCATGATGCAACAAAGTGAGTTGTCTCTTGACGAACTCATTAAAATGGTTGCTTCTCCAAACGGAACAACCGAAGCCGGTCTAAAGTCGATGGATGAGACTAATTTTGACGGTGCGGTTTATAATGCAGTTGACTCTGCTGTAAAGCGCTCTCATGAACTTAAAAGATAACAGGTATATTTAGTCCAAGCCTTTCATAGAATCAATTAGAATCTAATTCTATGGAGGACTTTATATGAGACGGACAAACTTTAGGAAAATCGGCAGAAGTGAAATTTTAGAATCGATAAGCGCAAATAAAAGTTTACTGTTTATTTTTGGATTATTTATTCTTTCTCTTTTTTGTGGCGCTGTTATTATTAAATCTGCAAATGAGACTGTTAGTAATTTTGTTAAAAGTATATTGGATTCATACATATCAAAACGTAGTGTTAATTCCTT
>JAQVYP010000074.1 GCA_029004655.1 Oscillospiraceae bacterium
CTTAAAAATAATCCGCTTTTTGAAATCGAGTGCCGTGCCACAGACATATATTCTTTAGCACAGAAATCGCCGCCGCCCTGCGGAGAGGAATACCGTAACGGAATAATAAAAATATAGTGGCGGATTAATATCTGCCCTCCTTATATTTTTCTTAACGCAAAAGCATCTTTGATTTATAAAATTCCACTATATTTTGGGCATCCGCTTGTGATAAACCCGACACTTTAATTAGTTCTTCCAAATTTGCCTGTTTTATAGCAGACATAGTTTTGAATTGTTTCATCAACAGCGACACCTTTTTGGGACCAATTCCCTTAATTTGCAATAATTCGGAATTTAGATTTTTCTTTACACTTCTTTTGTGATGAAAACCTATTGCAAATCTGTGGACTTCTTCTTGAATATTTGACACAAGCGTGTATGCACGGCGGTTTGCCTTGATTGCAATATCTCCGCCGTCTGCGGCAATGGCTCTTGTTTTATGCTTCGAATCCTTTACCATTCCGAACACAGGAATGACAAGGCCTCTGCTTTTCAAAACCGGCACAACAGCCGATAATTGCCCGTGACCACCGTCAAGCAGGATTAAATCGGGCAAACGCCCAAATCCTTCATTCGAATCTTTATTCTTTTCATATTCGTCAAAGCGTCTTTCAAGCACCTCGCGCATTGACCTCAAATCGTCTTGCCCTTCAAAGCTTTTGATTTTAAAAAGCTTATATCCCGCTTTAAAAGGTTCACCGTCTAAAAACGTCACCATGCCCGCAACATTTTCACTGCCTGCGGTATTGGAAATATCATAAGCTTCAATATACTTTGGCGGTGTTGTCAGCCCTAAAAGACGTGCCAGCTCGTCAAGTGCCGCTGTGCGACTTCCCTTTTGACCCAGACGTTGAGCCAAGCGCTCTGACGCATTGGACAAACACATTTGAACCAACTGTTCAACCTCACCACGCTGGGGCAATATGATTGAAACCTTTCTGCCGGCCTTTTGCGTCAACCATTCTTCCAAAAGTTGCTTGTCCTCGAATTCGCCGTCGATTGCTATTCTGGGCGGAATATTGTCACGCATTGAATAATATCTCCTGATAAATTCCGCTCTTGCCGCTGTGGCATCCTCAACCGTTTCAACCACAAATTCTTCCCTGTCTGTCAGTCTTCCGTTGATAAAAACAAAAACTTCAAAGCAAGCCGCCTCGGCACTCATCGCAAGTGCGATAATATCTTGGCGCATATAGGTAGAAGTTATAACTTTTTGCTTTTGCTTTATTTTTTCTATTGCGTTAATTCTATCACGAAGTTTTGCGGCACGCTCAAACTCAAGGTTTTCAGCCGCCGCTTCCATTTTCGCTTTCAATTCCTGAACCGACTGAACTGCACCGCCTTTTATAAAATCAATTGCCTGCGCAAAAGAATCGTTATAATCCGCACAAGATATTTTGCCACCGCAAGGAGCTGAACAATTTTGTATATAATAATTTAAACACGGTCTGCTTCTTGGTTTTATATCCCTCGGAAACTGTTTTTGACACTGTGGGAGTTTAAAAACCTTGCAAGCTTCGTCAACTGTTTGGCGCACCACATATGCCGAATTATATGGACCTAAATATTCAGCATCCTTGTCATCCATTTGCATTACAGCCTTTAGACTTGGCCACTGACCGCGAGTGATTTTAATATAATGATATCCTTTATCATCTTTGAGCAAGATATTATATTTGGGGGTATGCTGTTTTATTAACGAGCATTCCAAAATGAGTGCTTCAAATTCGCTGTCACAAATTATATATTCAAAATCATTTACATTGGCAACCATTTGACGCACTTTGTCGTTGTGCCTGCTTTGGCTTCTAAAATATTGGATTACACGATTTTTCAGAATTTTGGCTTTGCCTATATAAATTATAGTTCCGGCTAAATTGTGCATAATATAAACGCCAGGAACTAAGGGCAGATTATTTGCTTTTTTTCTAAGACGCTCCATTCTGTCATTATCGTCCATATAGGTTCACCCTCTCGAAAGTATTATAATTAGATACATGTATGGGCGGATATGGAATCAGACCCTACATTAAAATTATTATATAGCATCAACCAATAAATTAAAAGTACGAATTGACAAACCACTTGGATTGATTTAATATTTGATAGGTGATTATTATGAAAATTATGGTAGCTCTGACAGGCGGAACAATTGGCAGTACCGCAATAAACAACAATATAAATGTCAATATCAATATAATGCCCGAAATTGTGGACCGTTATTGTGAAAAATATAAAAACGATATTGGTTTCACCATAATTTCTGCAATGTCTGTTTTAAGCGAGAACATCACATATAGCGAATGGAATTTGCTTATTAAAACACTGGCAAATGTCGATTTAGACGGGTTTGACGGTATAATTGTCACACACGGAACTGACACTTTGCCATATACTGCGGCACTTTTGGGCTTTGTTTTTGGAAACAGCGAAATACCGATTATTCTTGTTTCCAGCAACAAGCCTTTGGATGTTGAGGGGAGTAATGGTTTTCGAAATTTTGCATCGGCAGTTACTCTGATAAAAGAAAAAGTTAATGGTGTATACGCCACAGTCGGCTATGATGATACTGAATATGTTTACTCTGCAACCTCGCTCATGGAGTCAGACGGATATAATGACCGTTTTTCTGATTTTTCAGGTCAAGAATACGGAATTGTTCAAAATGATTCATTTTTCATCAATAAAAACTTTAATTGCATTCACGAACGAAATCTTTCAATATCAAAGGATATTGAATTAATAAATGAAATTCTTTTCATAAGTCCGTATCCAAATATCAATTATGATATAATTAATTTGGAAAATAAACCAAGGGCTATATTGCATTCGTTATATCATTCAGGCACCGCGTGTGTGGTCGGCAAAAATAAAAGTCTTGTTAATTTTATAAAGAAGTGCACAGCACTTGACATTGATTTTTATGTTGCTCCGTTTAAAAGCGGCGATGTGCAATACAGCACTGCAAACGATATTTTGCATGCAGGTGCCGTTGTGCTTTGCAACATTTCCACGATTGCGGCATATGTTAAACTTTGTTTGCTATATAATGCTAAAAACCTTAATCCTAAATCAGATATGTTAAAGCCAATTTACAATGAATTTTTTAAATAATATTTTTAAGTTAATTGCAAAACTATGGAATGGTAAATAGCATTCCCTACATTCCAATGCTAATAGTGAGTCAAAGCAACGGCAAATAATTAAAGACGTGGAATAAATCCACGCCTTTTACTGTGACGGCTATGTAATACTGCCGCCCAAACCGAAGCTGACCGACAAAGCCTGATTCACCATGTCCATTGAACCATTATCAAGTACTCCCATTTTTTCCTTGAGCCGTTGTTTATCTATTGTTCTTACCTGTTCAAGGAGTACTATTGAATCCTTTGCAAGACCACAGCCTTCCGCTGTCACTTGAATATGTGTTGGCAACCTAGTTTTGTCTTTTTGGCTTGTTATTGCCGCAGCAATTACTGTAGGGCTGTGCTTGTTTCCTACGTCATTTTGAACAATCAAGACAGGGCGAACTCCGCCTTGTTCCGAACCTACAACCGGGCTCAAATCTGCGTAGTAAATTTCCCCTCTTTTAATAGTCATTACTCATTTCACTCTCCGCTATTATTTGTGACAAGATTATTCTTGCCTATCAGCTTTCTTTTTAATCACAAAAACTTCTCAATTCATAATATGCAAAGAGAAAACCTTTGGACACAAATTAATACGGAACTACATTATGTCTATTTTTACGACAAAATTTACGGAATATTATAAATTTATTAATCTATAATTGACCTATTGTGATTTTTAAGTTAGAATAGTGTTGTGTTTGATATTTTATATACCATTTATACTAATATCCGACTAAATATTGATAAGCTTTTCGAGAATTTTTATATCGGATAAGTTTGATGCCGCCTAGCGGACTGGCGCCCGGCAATGAAGAGAACGAAGCCCGGCGCAAAAAAGACCGGAATGATTTTAAAATTTTAGTTGAATATTAGTATTACTTAAATGTTTTTATATATTGGGGTTGAAAAGAATGAACAAAGTATTTAACAGCGATGCAATGAGTATGTATCCATTACCAAAGGGTTTCATTATTATTGCTAAAAAAAGCACTACGGCGGATAAGCTGATTGTGTCATACAAACTTATTTCATTTGAGAATGGAACTATGTCACCTATAACCAAAAGCGTTTATCAGCTTGCCAAGTTTGGCAATAATTTTAAAACTTATGAAATGCAAGTTCCCAACTATGTCACTTGCAAAACCGCCAATCTTGATAATCAAAGAATGTTCGTAGTAACACCTGAAGGTTCCGCAAAGATTATGGATCATAACGGTTATGTTCAGTGGAAAGGGACTATGAAATACAAGGGATTCGGTCCGTCTGACATTGCTGTGCTTGGGGCTACAATGTGGGCTTCATTCCCCGAAAACAATGCTCTGATTCGTTTCAATCTGCGCACAATGCGAGAGGAACTGCGAATTGGCGGCTCCAACGATTCAGCATTTAACCATCCTAAAGGTCTGTGGATTAACAAAGATTCAAATACAATGTTGGTTTGCAACACAGGAGCCAATTCTATTTTAGAGGTCAATTTAAAATCATATACAGTTTATGAATATGCGAAGTTTGAAGAGCCGGTGCATCAATACATGAAGATTTTATCAAACGAAATTGTTTTACTTGATTCTGGAATTTACAAATTATAATATAAAATTTTATATGTTTTAATTTTTCTTTTTTATAAACTAAATAGCAAAATGGCTTGCACGCTGATTTTAAACCATCGTGCAAGCCATTTTATTTAACATATAATTTCATCACAAAGCAAATGTGTCGTATCATTGCTTGTTTTCTAATGCTTTATACTAATCTCAAATAAAAACGTAGATATCTTTACGGTCTAGTTTTCGTCCCGCCGCGTTGTCGTCGTCGGCGGGCGCCAGCCCGCTGTCCTCCTCCGCCTTGCGGGACAAAAACTATTCTCGCAAATCTAATCTCCATTTTTAATTGAGATTAGTATTAGGGGTATTGACTAGAAATAGAACTGATGCAGTCTTACCCTCTTTTACTCGTCAATATAACGATTTCTTCCTTAATGGCGCCGCCTTTTAAAATATTGCCCGAAATTACCGTTCCATCTATATTACGGCATACAATACCGTAATATAGGCTTGCAATGCCACCTCCGCCATCATCCTTTGCAACGCTGAATGTGTTGCTTGAAATAGCACTGTTATGCACACCATTTAGGTAGATATGTGAATTCTCATATTTATCAACAAACGGAATTTTTCTTTGCTTTCCATTGCGGTGGAATATATTCCCGGTAATTATAAAATTTGTGCAGTACTCTGTGTTTTTTGAAAAATATATTGCGGGGCCCAAATTACGATCAAAGCAACTTGAATTAATTTGAACACTGCCGCCATTTTCAAAATGGCTCTGTCACATCATATAGTTGATAATAAAGCATTTTATTACGAGGCAGTAATAGCCTCATAATATGGAATTTGCCAACTTTACATTATTCTCATCATCTCAATCCAAGCTCCGGCGGATATGGTAATACTCGATATTATGATGCCGAGAACCGACGGACTGACTCTCTGCACAAAGCTTCGAAATACAAGCAATGTTCCTATTATCATTGTGTCGGTCAGAGATAGTGAGATTGATCGAACAACTGGTATCACCTTGGGTTCGGACGACTATTTGACAAAGCCATTTTCCCCTATGGAACTGGTAGCAAGGGTAAAATCAATTTTTCGCAGGTTGGAAAGAGCTAATATTAAAAGTGACAGGAGGATATTTTTGCCGTTGTCAATGATACATTACTTTTTCAAGCGGTAATGAATGTTACCGCAAACTGTCTTCGATATGCAAAAACAATGGTTAAAATAACCTTGATACAAGAAAATGAAAAAGCTATAATACGAATATCTGATGATGGCAATGGTATCAATGAGCAGGATTTACCAAATATATTTGACAGGTTTTTTAAGGGTAAATCAGGAAATTTTGGATTGGGACTTGCTATCGCAAAATCGGCTGTAGAATTTATGAAAGGTAATATCATTGCTTATAATCAAGATGGAGCTGTGTTTGAAATCCGGTTAAACACAAAAAAAGACGGCAACTTTAACGAAGCGCAAAAGCACGGCACAAATGATAAACAAATATCATAGAAGCAAAAAAGTCTGACGAAATAATTCGTCAGACTTTTTTGTCGAAAACTTTGCCAATTAAAAATGTCCAATTAAATAGTATGGGGAAATTGTGCATTTGCGGTGTTATTCTGTACTAAGTAATTGCTTAGTAAAACCAATTACAAAACCGGTGCTATATCAAAAAACTTCGCATCTTTATTCTTTTCCTGAATTCTATTTAATGTCCATTGGTCCCTACATAACAGTACCGGTCTTTCGTACTTATCCTCAACCATGGCGATACTGTCGCTATATCCTGTAATCTCGTTATTACTATTTTCTCTTACAACCCAACGCGCCATTGAATAAGGTGATGTTTGAACATCTATATCTACTCTGTATTCATTTTTCATCCTGTATTCAAGAACTTCAAACTGCAATACACCTGCAACGCCTATCATAAGAGTTTCTACACCATAATTAGGCTTCTTAAAGACCTGTATTGCGCCTTCCTCAGAAATCTCATTAATTCCTTTAAGAAACTGCTTTCTTTTAGAAGAGTCTTTAGTTCTTACAACTGCAAAATGTTCTGACGGGAACATTGGTATACCCTCAAAACTGAAGTTGCTTTTGCCGCCGCACAGGGTATCACCTAACATTAAATTGCCAGAATCAAACACACCAACTATATCTCCGGCATAAGCCTCCTCAACAAATACTCTTTCCTGAGCAATGAATTGCTGTGATTGTGAAAGGCGTATTTTTTTGTTTGTCCTTATATGATTAACTTCCATTCCTTTTTCATATTTGCCCGAACAAATTCTGATAAACGCGATTCTATCACGGTGTGCAGGGTCCATATTTGCTTGTATTTTAAATACGAATCCTGAAAATTCTTCATCAAACGGTTCTATAACGCCGTCGCTATGGCGCGTGCTTTTTGGGCATGGGGCTGTTTTAACAAACTCTTCCAAAAAAGGTTCGACGCCGAAGTTTGTCATCGCACTTCCAAAGAATAAGGGGGTGAGCTCTCCCTTTTGGACTTTGTCCATATCAAATTTCTCTCCGGCAATGTCAAGCAATTCGATATCTTCGCACAGCTTGTTAAATAAATGCTCGCCTAAAATCTCTTTGAATTTTTCGTTCTGGATGCTTCCGGAATCGGTAGGAACGATTTTTTGTCCATGACCTTGTGACTCAAACAATTCTATTTGCTTCAGTTTGCGGTTATATATGCCCTTAAAGTCACCTTCTAATCCAATCGGCCAGTTCATTGGGCAAGAGCGAATTCCCAGGGTGTTTTCTATTTCTTCCATTAACTCTAATGGATTTTTGCAAAATCTGTCTAATTTATTTATAAATGTAAAAATCGGGACACCTCTCATTGCACAAACATGGAACAACTTCTTGGTCTGAGCCTCAACACCTTTTGCTCCGTCAATCAGCATAACAGCGCTGTCTGCGGCAATCAAAGTTCTATAAGTATCCTCACTGAAATCCTGATGCCCGGGAGTATCAAGAATATTTATGCGGTATCCTTTATAATCAAAATTCATTACACTTGAGGTTACGGATATTCCTCTTTGCTTTTCAATCTCCATCCAGTCCGACACAGCATATTTACTGGATTTTCTGCTTTTTACTGACCCGGCTTGCCTTATTGCTCCACTGTACAGCAGCAACTTTTCTGTCAAAGTTGTTTTACCGGCATCGGGATGGGATATGATAGCAAAGGTTTTTCTGCGGGTTACTTGATTTTTTATATTATTATTCATCGACAATTTATAACAACATCCTTATATTAATAACATCTATTTAATATATTATCCTAATTGATGTTGAGCTAGCCAAAATTATTATTATATAAGTATAAAACCATTCTTATTCTCCTTTTGAATACCTAATCAACTATGTTTACTTTTATGTTTCATAATATTATATCAAATATAATACTGATGTCAATTTTTTTATACAACGAAATTCTTAAAATGATTATAACTCTCCTAAAGATAGATTTAATGAATGCTTTCACTTCAAAGCCCTCTGTGCTACAACCCAATTCCACTGAAAATGAAAAAGAGTAACCCAAGTTCAACATACAAGTGGGTGAATCGTCGCATTGAAATTGCGATTCACCCACTTTATTTTTTAAAGAAAATAATATTTAACATTTTGTGAAATATGACAGGAAAAGATCGATTAGAATTTTCGTGCGAGAGTTTTTAGAGGTTACCATAGCTAAAAAAGTTGTATCTATCTTCTATCTCTAATAAAGCATGGCCAAAAATCAGGTCTGGAATCGTCATCATGAGCTTCGTCATC
>JAQVYP010000075.1 GCA_029004655.1 Oscillospiraceae bacterium
CAGGACGAAAAATAAAAGTGAACAAAATGACAACAACGACAATCGCAGCAACAATACAATCAACCCATTCAAACACTTCGTGCATGACAGTGCGAGATTGTGTTGCTTCTTCAAGTTGAATTTTCTTGTTTAATTTACGGGTTAAATAATCCATAATAACACCTATAAATATTGGGGACAAGTCAAAACCTGTCCCCAATTAATTAGCAAATTAGATTTTTTCTTTAATTTTTGTTGCTTTACCAACCCTATCACGCAGATAATAAAGTTTTGCTCTGCGAATACGGCCTTTTCTAATTGTTTCAACTGCAGCGACGTTTGGAGAATGAACTGGGAAAACACGCTCAACGCCAACACCGTATGATAAGCGGCGAACCGTAAATGTTTCTGCAATTCCACTGTTATTCTTTGCAATAACTGTTCCTTCGAAAATCTGAATTCTTTCTCTTTCGCCTTCGCGAATCTTAACGTGTACGCGAACGGTAGAGCCGATTGTGATTACCGGTTTGTCTTCCTTAAGCTGACCGGCAGAAAGTTGCATAATTTGATCCATAATAATTTTTTCCTCCTTAAAATATCAGACATTCATACCCAAAATTAATAGGCAGAGGACTATCCGCTTTGGTGTCGAAATATCGTCATCAAACCCACCGATAAGGATTCGGTGTAATTCAAATGCTCTAATATATTATCACATTTATATAAATAATGCAATAGCTATGCAAAATATTCACAATTAATAATTATCGGCAGTAATTTTGTTATTCTACAATCAATTCTTGAATAGATCTGAACTGGTAATCACCATTTTTTAATAGTTGGGGATTTTTCAAAGCCATGCCAGCTCCTCGTGCCACACTGTGAATCGGATCCTGTGACAATTTAACACTTACTCCCAAATATTCGCTTAACAGCTCTTCCATTCCGTAAATCGAGGCCCCGCCACCGGTAAGATGAATTCCATCTGTCATTATATCTGAAATTAAATCCGGCGAGGTGTTTTCAATAACGCTTTTTATTGACAAACAAATGGTGTCTGCAGTGTCCTTAACTGCTTCAAAAATATCAGTTGCCGTTATTTCGAAGATTTCAGGCAAGCCTGTAAAAATATTTCTGCCTTTAGCCTGCATTGCAATTTCAACCTGTCTTGGAACAACCGATCCAATTTGAATTTTTATGTTTTCAGCAGTTTGCTTGCCTATCAAAATATTATGAACTTTTTTAATGTATTTTATAATGGCTTCATCAAAATCAAAAGATGCCATACGCGCCGTTGTGCATTCTGCCAAGCCGCCCATAGAAATCGTTGCAACATCGGTAGTCCCCGCGCCGATATCAATTATCATACTGCCTCTTGCAATATTGAAATCCACACCGAGTCCGATTGCAGCCGCAACAGGCCCTTCGACTGTGCAAACATTGCGCCCGCCTGCGATTTCGACAGCTTTTGCAACTGAGCGATGCTGTATCGATGTAACTCCGATTGGCATTGATACCATAACACGAGGTTTCA
Source organism: Oscillospiraceae bacterium (assembly GCA_029004655.1). Taxonomy (GTDB): domain Bacteria; phylum Bacillota; class Clostridia; order Oscillospirales; family Acutalibacteraceae; genus STF2-152. The sequence continues at coordinate 1,514 of JAQVYP010000075.1, forward strand.
CAATTCTATTGCCAAACGCCTTGCGCATGTAAAACTTCAACATTTGCTCAGCAATATTATAATCGGCAATAACGCCTCTTTCTATCGGGTAAACCGTTGTTAAACTATCAGGGGTACGGCCGACCATAGCATAAGCTTTTTCGCCGTAAGCTATCGGCTCCCACGTTTCTGTGTCAACCGTAACTACTGATGGTTGTTCAAGAATAACCTTGGAGCCAGACAGTAAAATCGTTTTTGATGTTCCTAAATCTATACCGATATCCGTTGACATAACAACTATACTTCCTTTAATAATATTTCCAATAAAAAAGTGCACAAAGATTTTCAAGGATTTTGTTTGTGAGGAAAAGCATGACAACGCAGCCTCACAAACCAAAGACCGCAAAGATTGGGTGATTTTTAGTTGGAATTAGTATAATATTTATAAAATAATTATATTGTATTACCAGTTGGATTACAACCCTCTATTTCTTCCGATAAGTGCTGCAGCACAATAAACATCCTTTGCTCCTGCCAGCAACAATTGCTTTGTGCACTCATTCAATGTTGCACCAGTCGTCTTTATATCATCAATCAGTAAAATCATTTTTCCCTCTGCTTTTTTATTAGCAGCAAAGACACCTTTAACATTTAAAGGACGCTCCGAAAAATTCATTTTATGCTGAGGTTTATTATCAGAAACCTTTTTAAGAAGTTTGGAATCAAATTTTAGTCCCAAATTTGCAGCTACGCTTTTTGCTAAATATGCCGAATGATCAAAATCACGTTTTCGCGAGTCTAAGGCTGTCATCGGCACCTGACAAACACAGTCGAATTTAACATTATCGAAATAGTTTTCAATATCTCGACAAATATATTTTGTCAAGAATTCTGCAACATATAATCTTTTATTAAATTTATATCCATAAACACATTTTTTTGATGAGTCTTGATTATAAAACGGTGCAACAATTCCGCTAAATATGTAATTAAGCCTGTGGCACTCACATTCTTTTTTCTCCTGACCGCATTTTAAGCAACGGTTTTCCGGTACAAACCGAATTGAAGCATCACACTCTTTGCAAACCAAATCTTCATAGTTTATCAGTTCGTTGCAGCAAGCACATCGGCGCGGATAAATGAATTTAAGCAGTGCATCGGAAGCCTTACCTTTTTTTGTCACGGTCTCATCTCCTCAAGATAATGAGTCAGAGCTGTATACCTTAAAGTCTTTCGATCATTGTCCACCATTTGATAAACAACGGTTTTGCTTCCGATAATGACAAGCAATTTTTTAGCACGAGTAACTGCGGTATAAAGTAAATTACGATATCTGAGCATCGATGGACAGTCGAGCAACGGCAGAATTACACATTCAAATTCACTTCCCTGACTTTTGTGAATAGTTATTGCATAAGCAAGTTCCAGCTGCACTGTTTCCTCACCGCCATAAGTTGCCAATCGGTCATCGAATCTTACTGACAATGTTTGCGATGCAACATTTATATTTTCTATTATACCGATATCTCCGTTAAAAACGCCCGTTCCGTACTCTCCGTTATCACGAGTCCAAATTATATCGTAATTATTTTTAATTTGCATTACTTTATCATTCAGCCTAAGAGTGAAACCTCTGAAACTGACTTCGGGTACTCCCTCGATTTGCGGATTAATATTAGCTTGTAAAACACTATTTAGGTTAATTGTTCCCAAATCCATTTTCTTGGATGGGCATAGAACTTGAATATCATTTAGTGATGAGAAACCATATGCCTCGGGCAAGCGCCTGATATTTAAGTCGGACACTAATTTTGCCGCCGTGGATGGATTGAACTGCTCAATCATGAAGAAATCTGCATCCTTGCAAGTTAAATCCGGTTGTTCACCATTAACAATTCTATGAGCATTTGACACTATCAAACTTTGCATTGCCTGTCTAAACACCTTTTGTAAGCAGACCGAAGGCACATTACCGGACTCTAACAAATCATGCAAGACATTACCCGCACCGACGCTGGGAAGCTGATTGGAATCACCCACCAAGATCAGGCGACAGCCAAGTCGAAGCGCTTTGAGCAAAGACTCAAACAGCAAAGCATCGACCATTGAAAGCTCATCCACAATCAACACATCGCATTCGAGCGGATTACGCTCATTTCGGGAGAAAACATGTTTTCCGCCCTCAGGTGACCATTCAACTTCCAATAGACGATGAATAGTTTTTGCTTCATAGCCTGTAAGCTCGGTCATTCGCTTAGCTGCCCTGCCTGTAGGCGCCGTCAATGCAATGGTATAACCCCTGTTTTCCATTAAATTAATAATTGCTTTTAAGGTGGTTGTTTTTCCTGTTCCCGGTCCTCCTGTTAAAATAAGGACACCACCCTCGAGTGAGAGCATCACGGCTTTTTGCTGCAATTCTTCATATTCAATGCCAAGAGATGCCTCAATTGCTTCCACTTCAATTTTGTCAACGTGGGTATGAACATCACTGTATTGAAGCATAAGCTGAATTTTGGCTGCAATGAATTGCTCGGCATTAGAATAATCGCAAAGAGAAATAAAATCCTTATCATTAATGGTTACCGAGTTAAATATTTTTAGCGCTAACAATTCTTCACACGCTTCATCGGCACGATAGCTATTACAATCAAGCATTTGAGCTGCAACACTTATCAGCTTTTCTCGCGGCAAGCATGTATGCCCATTATTAAGATTGTGTTTTAGAATATAAACTACACCGGCAGAAATGCGTTCCAAGCTATCCGGCACCAAATCCATTTTTGTAGCTATTTCATCGGCACGTTCAAACGGCATATCTATACCCTCTTTGCAAAGCAAAAAAGGGTCAGCTTTGATAAAATCAACAGAATTCTGACCATATCTTTTATATACTTGTAGTGCCTCATCTGCTGTAACACCGAGGCGTCCCAAATGCAGCATTACTTCCCTTATTGAACGGCGGCGAGAAAATTCTTCACAAATTTCCTCTGCTTTAGCTTTTGTTATGCCTTTAATCATGGCAAGTCTTTGCGGTTGATTTTCAAGGACATCAAAGGTTTCCTCACCAAAGTCGTGCACAATTCTTTTTGCTGTTGCAGGTCCAATTCCTTTTACTGCACCGGAAGATAAATATTTTAAAATTGCAGAAGGTCCGGACGGCAGTGTTCTTTCACATACATCAACCTTAAACTGCTGACCATAGGTTGAATGTATGTCGAAATGTCCGGTGACCTCAAGCGACTCACCTTTTGCAATTTCCGGCATAATTCCGACAGCGGTTATACTTTCAGAGCCGCAATCGAGCTCAACAACCGTAAAACCGCTATCAGAATTTCTATATGTAATATGTTCTACTGTTCCGGATATTAACTCCGGTTCTGTTTTATTTTCCGACATTTTCAAGTTCCGTTTCTATTTAGATTAGATAATTCAGCACATCTTGTGGCTGACATACTATTACATTATTATACTCTTCCGCTATTTTTTTGCAAATTTTACCGGTCTCAGCGTCCAATTCAGATTCAACAGCCAAAATCGGTGCCGAGTAAAAAAGGTTATCCCATTTAGAACGTTCAATAGCAGCACGAAGCTCAAATTCCGCGTTTTCGTCATTCAACATTATTACATATGCTTGATTACCGGTTTTGTGCGGTGCAACAATAAAGAGAGCAATGAATCTTATTGTACTGGTTAAGCCTATTAGCGCAAAAATAAGTGTCGCAATACTTAAAATAATTTCAACCATTTCAATCACCTCATTACATGGTATGAAGAAATTGAAAATTTGCTATATTTATTTTGAAAAAGGGATTTCGAATTATCGAAATCCCTTAAAATTATTTTACTGTCACAATTACATCATATTGACCGACAGCCCAAACTTCTCCGCTGCTTTTACATTTTATTTTGGCCGGCATTGTAAATTCTCCCGCACCTTTACCCGATAAATCAATCTCAGCATATAAGTCACCGGTAGCAATGCTGCTGACAATACTTTTGGGGCCGCATATCTTAACATTTTTTACCGAATAGGGCAGTGAAACTGTCAAATCGGATGCCAGATTAACAGGTGTGAATGTAAATACATTGAATTGTTTTGTAATCATGTTATCAACATTAATTATGACCGTTATAGTTTTAATATTATCAACGCTTTTTACAGCAGTTGGCAACTGTAAAGCAACATCAAAGCTTTTATTATCAGGTGAAATACTATCGAAATCAATTGGCTCCAGCGAAATCGAATCAATTGTATCAACAGTTTCCGGAGGGCCTATGATAGTGATTAATTCCTCACTTAATGTGGAGTTAATTTGATCAGTTTGGTAAATATCAGGAGCATTTTGGAAAACGGTTTTTATTGAGACCTCTTTTTTCTTTAATATAGGAACCGAAATTTTAATGATATCAGTTTCAATGGTAAACGGAGTTTGGTCGATTTGATTACCGTTTTTATCAAGCAGAACAATTTTAGCGTCAAAGCTTTCTGTTGCGGAAAGTGTTTTGTTGACTTCGGCAATAGCTTGAACCGTATCAATAATTTGAATATCGGTACGCGGTCCTTTAATCTGTATTGTAGTAAATTCGCTGTCCGTAACAACCGGCTTTTCAGCAACTAAACCGGTAGTTGCAGCTGCTCCTTTTGCCACCGCAGCAACCGTGAAATCCTTAGTGTCAATTGCATCAAAACTGAGTTTTATCTTTTCGGGAGTTACGCTTACAATGGTATATCCGGATTTATTACTGTTTCTGGAAGCCGTTAAACTGAGATCATAAGTTCCGGCCGCAGTAACATCCGACAATGATAAATTAACCAGCAAATCCTTTGAAGACAAAGAGCTGACTATATAACTTGGTCCGTTGACAAGTACACTAACTTTATTGGTGTAAGTGCCGATAATATCAAGACCTAATTCGCTGACAACAGTGCTTTGTGTTGATATAGTAACCGGCACATCAGTTATCGTTTGATCGCGTATAGGGTTTTGAGTGATGTTGATAACCAACCATACTATAATAGCCAAGAATATGGAAAAGGGAAGTATTATTTTTTTATTGTATAACAATTTATTTAAGGAGAACCTTTTTATTTTGTTATCATTCATATTTCTTCTTCCATTCCCCGCAAAGACTAGCGGTATTATTTATTATTTTGGTGTGCTTTCTGATTTTCCTGATTTGCGTTTCAAAATATTAAACAAACCTTTAGGTGCGCTTTCATTTTCATTTTCTATTAAAAGACTGTTCAAATGCGATTTTAATTTAATTGAATTAAATCCTCTGGTAATAGAGCCATTTAATGCGACTGAAATATTTCCTGTTTCTTCAGAAACAACAACAACCAATGCATCCGAATTTTCACTCATTCCAATCGCCGCTCTGTGTCTTGTTCCCAGTTCCTTGCTTAACTCGGAATTTGATGAGAGAGGTAAAATACATCCTGCGGCACTGATTCTTCCATTACGAATAACCATAGCGCCGTCATGCAACGGTGACTTTGGATAAAACACATTGCAAATTAAATCCGGTGAAGCTTTAGCATCAATGATTGTGCCTGTATTAATAATTTCGCCGAGGCGTGTGAATCTTTCAAAAACTATTAAAGCGCCAACCTTTTGATCTTGCAATGAACCTGCAGCTTTACAGACTGCATCAATACACCGTATTTCAAAGCCATCCTCACTGCTTTGCCCAAATCCCCAACTGCTTAATTTGCTTCGTCCCATTCGTTCAAGAGCACTACGAAGTTCGGGTTGAAATATAATAGCTATTGCAATAAGTGCATAATCAATGACCTTAACCAACAACCACTTAATAGTTTTCAGCTCAAACCACTGTGCAAAAACCCAAACAACAAAAAGCACACCAATACCTTTTATAAGCTGCTTTGCCCTTGTCTCTCGGAACAGTTCGATACCTTTATAAATAATGAATGCAACAATAACAATATCAAAAAGATCAAATATGCGAAGATTTGCAAATGCGGCAATTATTTGATTAAATAATGTATAGAAAGAATCAAATATTTCTTGAAAAAAAACTTCCACATATCCACATCCTTTATTTTAATTAAACTTTAGCTATTTAATTATTAGTTTAATTGTATCATATATATCAAGATAATCAATAGAGATTATGAATTTTTTACCTGTTTAATTTTGAAAATATAATTAACAAATGTATCTATTTCTTTTACATTGTTAAACACGGAAAAGCATACCCTAACGGTACCAACACCCAAAGTACCGATTCGTTTGTGGGCGAGCGGCGCACAATGAAGCCCTGCCCTTACTGCAATACCTGCATCAGACAAAATTTCTGCTACCTCTGCGCTCGTAATTCCATTAATATTAAAGGCTATAGTCGGCACCGTTGCCATATATTTCGGATATGGTGTAAACACCGTTATTCCACCCATAGAACGAAGTTTATTATACAAGTATTCTGCCAATTTAAGCTCGTTTCGATAAATATTTTCTATTCCCTTTGAATTTACAAAGTCTATTCCTGCCGAAACACCTGCAATACCAGGAACATTTATTGTTCCGCTTTCGAGCATTTCTGGTAAATCTGACGGTTGAGCAGTTCTTATAGAGTCGGTACCTGTTCCGCCTTCTATTATGGTATTGTTTATTTCTCCTCTGGTAACCAATATACCTGTTCCCATAGGAGCATACAGACCCTTATGCGATGCGACACATAAATAGTCGATGTTCATGTTTATCATATCTATTGGTACAATTCCGGCTGTTTGAGCAGCATCCACGGCAAATAAAATATTATTCTCTCTGCACAGTTTGCCCAAAGCTGCAATAGGCATAATTTCACCTATTACGTTGGAAGCGTGCGTGCAGATTATAAGCTTCGTATTACTTTTAATTAACCTTTCAAACGATCTTACTGTTGCATCCATATCACCAAATATTACCTCGGCATAATCTACCTCAAC
>JAQVYP010000076.1:0-4893 GCA_029004655.1 Oscillospiraceae bacterium
AGATATCGATTCGCTTGACGGTGATTTAAAACAAATATCACAGTTTCTTTTTGATTCAGGAACAGATACAAATCGTGAAAAACTATATCAGAATTTCGGATTATCTGCAGAATCAAATATTCTTGAAAAACTGGTAAAAAAGGGACTCGTTGTTCGCAGTGATAATGCAGTTCGCAGAGAAAAGGATGCCAATCTTAAAATGGCAAGGTTGACGGAACTTGGCGAAGAATATTTTGAACTGAAACTATCTGCAAAACAAAAAAGTGTAATGGAAATTCTGTGTGACGTTGGAAATGCATCCGTTAAGGAAATTTGCTATTTTTCCGGTGTGACATCATCCGTTTTGACAACGCTTTCTAAAAAAGGTCTCTTGGAGATTTATGATCAGGTTTACTACCGTAGACCTTATGAGTTTAAGTCCGTTATTAATAAAAGTGAAATTTTATTAACATCGGATCAGCAAAAAGCTTATGATGAATTATCGCAGAAATACAGCGAGGACAAGCCTTGTGCTGCTCTGCTTTACGGCGTTACAGGCTCCGGTAAAACTCAAGTGTTTTTAAAACTTTGTGAGGATGCGGTAACAGACGGAAAAGGCGTTATTGTTATGGTACCCGAAATAGCGTTAACTCCTCAAACATTGGCAATTTTTCATAATCGATTTGGAGACAAGGTTGCTGTTTTTCATAGTGCAATGTCACAAGGTCAGCGAATGGATGAATGGCAACGTGTTAAATGCGGTGATGCTAAAATTGCTGTTGGAACGCGTTCTGCTGCTTTCGCTCCTTTTGATAATCTTGGGCTAATTATAATGGATGAAGAGCAGGAACATACATATAAATCAGAAAGAAGTCCGAGGTTTCATGCTCGAGATGTTGCACGGTTTCGTGCTTCTAAAAACAATGCGCTTTTAGTACTGGCTTCTGCCACACCATCAATCGAAAGCTACACCGCCGCAAAAAGCGGGCGATATATACTTTGTGAGCTTAAAGAACGCTATGGCAATGCTGTGCTGCCGGAGGTTATTACAGTTGATATGCGCTTGGAAATTGCTTCGGGAAATTCCGGTGCTATCAGCAAATTACTTTATGATTATTTGGATGTGACAATCAAAACCGGGCATCAGGCTATTTTACTTCTCAATCGACGTGGATATAATACATTTGTATCGTGTCCGTCGTGCGGTCATATAATGACTTGTGAAAATTGCAGTATTTCTATGACATTTCATTCGGCCAATAATCGACTAATGTGTCATTATTGCGGGTGCTCACAAGAATATACAGACACCTGTCCGAAATGCGGTTCAAAACATCTTCGCTATATGGGCTTTGGAACTCAAAAGGTTGAGCATGAATTAAATGCATTGTTTCCTGAGGCGAGAATTTTGCGTATGGATGCGGATAGCACTATGACACGAATGGCATTTGAAAACGGTTTGTCTTCATTTTCTAATGGTGATTATGATATAATGCTTGGTACACAAATGGTTGCTAAAGGACTTGATTTTCCAAAGGTTACTCTTGTTGGTGTTATTGGTGCGGATCAGTCAATGTATAGTGATGATTTCCGAAGCTTTGAAAAAACTTTTTCACTACTGACACAGGTTGTCGGACGTTCGGGAAGAGGTAACGAAAGTGGCGTCGCAATTATTCAAACGATTGCTCCGGATAGCCCGATTATTCAATTGGCAGCAAGTCAAAATTACAATGATTTTTATGAAATGGAAATAATGACCCGAAAGCTTATGCTTTATCCGCCATTTTGTGATATTACTTTGGTTTGTGTTCAAGGAATCAACCGCCAAAATACTGAAGATGCAGCAAAATATATTTTATCACAGTTAAAGAGTTTGGTGAAGAATGAATATAATGAGGTTAAACTTATTGTTTTAGGTCCGGTGATTGCATCTGTGCCAAAAGTCAATAATAAATATAGATATAAAATTACGATTAAATCTAGGAACACTTTTGTCTATAGGCGAATGTTAAAGTCAATTTTGATTGATTATGCAAAATCAGCAAAATATAAAGATATTACAGCGTTTGTAGATATTAATCCTGAAAGTACGATTTAAAGGCAAAAGTAATTTTAGCATATAATAACGCTAATTAATAAAAAATGGATATGGTGATTTTTATGGCAATAAGAAACATTGTAAAATTTGGTGATCCAATTTTAAAAAAAGTATGCAGAAGTGTAGTTAATTTCGATGACCGCTTAGGAATTCTTCTTGATGATATGGCGGAAACAATGCATAATGCGGAGGGCGTTGGTTTGGCAGCACCGCAGGTTGGAATGTTAAAGCGCATTTGCATAGTTGACATTGGCGATGAGAATGGAGTAATTGAATTGATTAATCCAATCATCATCGAGAGAAAAGGTCATCAGGAAGAGGGAGAAGGCTGTTTATCTTTGCCCGGTGAATATGGTGTAACAAGCCGTCCGATGTCGGTTACTGTCAGAGCCAATAACCGAAAAGGTGAAGTTTTTACGGTCAGTGGTGAAGGCCTTAAAGCCAGGGCATTCTGTCATGAAATAGATCATCTTGACGGTATCTTGTATAAAGACAGGCTAGCTAAAAAGGGCAAATAATAATTTAATTTTTTATTTATAGCGTGTAGGGGCGGATTCTATATCCGCTCGATATCAACATTTTGGCTATTAGCTTAGGACAAAAAGTATTAAGGAAAATATATTATGAATATAATTTTTATGGGGACTCCTGATTTTTCTGTTTATTCTATGAAGCAATTGATTGCTGCTGGTCATAAAATTGAGGCAGTGTTTACTCAGCCTGACAAACCACAGGGACGCAAACAAGTTTTAACGCCCCCACCGGTTAAGTCTTATGCGGAAGAGCAGGGAATTACTGTTTATCAGCCTAAAACATTGCGCAATTCAGATGCATTAGAGATAATTAAAAGATACAATCCGGATTTGATTGTTGTTGTTGCCTATGGTAAAATGTTGCCAACTGAAATATTAGAATTTCCGAAATATGGCTGCGTTAATGTGCATGCATCACTTTTGCCACGTCACCGTGGAGCGTCCCCGATTCAATGGTCTATTGTGTGTGGTGATAATGAAACCGGTGTAACTACTATGCTTATGGCTGAAGGCATGGATACCGGAGATATGCTTGAAAAGGTGGTTACGCAAATCAATGCTGACGATAATTATTCAACTCTGCAAACACGACTTGCCATAATGGGTGCAGATTTAATTTGTCATACGGTTAATGAGTTGGAAAAAGGCACTATTATTCCGCAAAAACAAGATGAATCAAAAGCCACTAAAGCTCCGATTATCACTCGAGAAATTGGACAGATTGATTTTGTTAACAGGACATCACAAGAAATCAACAATCTTGTTCGTGGATTTGATCCTTGGCCGTCTGCATATATAGAACTTGACGGAAAAAGGCTTAAAATCTATAAAGCTAGAGTTCTGAATGCAGAATCTGCAGAGCCCGGCGTTGTAATCGAGTCGGAAAATCGTCTGGTTGTTGCCTGTGCAAATGGCACGGCATTGGAGCTTATTGAAGTTCAGTTAGAAGGTAAGAATAGAATGTCGGCAACGCAGCTTCTTAATGGACATCCTATAGAAAAAGGAAGAAAACTTTGTGATTAATGCTCGTAAACTTGCTGTGGACGCTTTGCAAAAGGTTAATGAAAACGGCGGATTTTCTAATATTGTTTTAGGCAGTATTTTATCTATCGAGGACATAGATAAAAAAGATATCTCCTTTATCAGCAGTTTGGTCTATGGAGTTTTGGAACGAAAAATCACATTAGATTATATTATTGAAAAGCAAACAAAACGGAAAATCAATAAATTGCATCCTTATGTTGTTGAGGTCTTACGAATTGGCATTTATCAGTTGCTTTATATGGATAAAGTGCCGGCGAGTGCAGCTGTAAACGAATCGGTTAAGCTAATAAAAAAATCTAAACAATCATTTACTAGCGGGTTTGTGAATGCGGTTTTACGAGGTGTTATCAGAAATAAATCTGATTTAATTCCCAAAGATAACACTGTAAATAGTTTGTCAATCAGATATTCTTGTCCCCAGTGGTTGGTTCAAGAATTATTTAGTGATTATGGTGACACAAATACAGAAGAATTCTTAAAAGATTCTTTAAGCGTTCCTCCAATTTATGTTAGGGTGAATAATCTTAAAATCACTGTTGAAGAGCTTAAACGCAACTTAGAACAAACCGGTATAATTGTTCATAATTGCAATGATTTTTCAAATACGCTATACCTTGAAAAAACCGGAAATATTGAGTATAATAATTTTTATAAAAATGGATACTTTCATGTGCAGGATTTGTCTTCCCAATTATGCGTAAAGGCGCTAGATGTTCACGAAGGTGATCGTGTGCTGGATATATGCTCTGCACCCGGAGGAAAGAGTTTCACATCCGCCGAAATTATGAAAAATGCCGGGGAGATTGTGGCATGTGATCTGTATGACCATCGTGTTAAGTTGATTCAAGATGGTGCTAACCGTTTAGGTATTAGCATAATTATCGCCAAAGTTTCGGATGCTACAAAATTTGACAAAACACTAGGTTTGTTTGATCGTGTACTTTGCGATGCACCGTGTTCAGGATTTGGTGTTATCAGGCGTAAACCGGAAATTAAATATAAAACAAAATCAGAAATTGATAATTTGCCTGAGATACAGTTTGAAATTTTGCAAAATGCTTCAAAATACTTAAAAAAAGACGGACAACTGGTTTATTCAACCTGCACATTGAGAAAATGTGAAAACGACGATGTTGTAGATAGGTTCATATATGAAAATCCCGAATTTGTTTTGTTAAAGAAAACTACACTGTTTCCACACATTAATAAAGGTGATGGCTTTTTCATTTCAGTTCTTAA
>JAQVYP010000076.1:4993-8408 GCA_029004655.1 Oscillospiraceae bacterium
TAAGAGGTGTTAATTTGAGTCTGATTGATATAAAATCAATGACAATTGAAGAAATAGGTGAATGGCTAAAAATTGCCGGTGAACCACCATACAGAGCAGAGCAAATTTTCACTTGGTTGCACTCCGGAGTCGAGAAATTCGACGAAATGAGCAATTTACCAAAAAAACTTCGCGAAAATTTGTGCAATAATTTTCACATTGCAGATGTAAAGATTAAAAAAAGACTTGAATCTACAATAGATAATACTGTAAAATATCTATATGAATTATATGATGGAGAATTTATCGAATCGGTGTTGATGAATTATCATCATGGTTATTCCGTTTGTATTTCTACTCAGGTTGGATGTAGGATGGGTTGTAAATTTTGTGCTTCCGGCTTGGAGGGATTCTTTAGGAATTTAACTGCATCCGAAATGTTGGCGCAAGTTAAAATGGCCGAGAAAGATAACGGTATTCGTGTTTCCAATGTTGTTATGATGGGCATGGGTGAACCGCTTGATAATTATGATAACTCTGTAAGGTTTTTAAGGCTTGTCTCACATGAAAAAGGAATGAACATAGGACTTCGTCATATTTCATTGTCTACATCCGGTGTTGTTCCGGGAATATATAAGCTAATGAATGAGTCATTACCAATTACTTTGTCAATTTCGCTTCATGCACCGAATAACGAAGTGCGAAGTAAAATTATGCCTGTAAACCGTAAGTGGAATATAGAAGAACTTTTAAAAGCTTGCCGAGATTACATTGATAAAACCGGTCGGCGCATTTCTTTCGAGTATGCTGTTATAGATGGTGTCAATGACACTGATGAAAACGCAAAAGAGTTGGCTTCAAAACTAAAAGGAATGCTATGTCATTTAAATTTGATACCAGCCAATCCTGTAGCAGAAAACAATTTTAAAAGTCCTGATAAAGCAGGAATACAGAATTTTTGTAATTCAATGATTAAATACGGAATAAACACTACTGTTAGGCGGACACTTGGTGCTGATATAAATGCATCGTGTGGTCAGTTGAGAAGATCAGAAACTCTTAGATAGATTTTAGAGAGGAATTAACCGATATGTTGATTGCAAGCAAAACTGATACCGGTCTTGTTAGATCTAATAATCAGGATTCATATGCAGCCGGCGAATTTTCAAAGAATTCAGCTTGGGCTGTTGTTTGCGATGGCATGGGCGGAACAAGTGGTGGCAACATTGCCAGTGCAATGGCTGTTAAGGTTATTTCTGAGACGATATTGAACAGTATTCATTCCGGAAATTATTCAGGTTCGATTAAAAATGTTTTAGAATCTGCTATTTATAATGCTAATATTGCTGTATTTGACAAAGCCAGAGAAAATTCTGATCTTTCGGGTATGGGAACAACTGTTGTTGCTTTGATAATAAATAACGGAATGGCATATATTGCTCATGCAGGTGACAGCCGTGCTTATCTGATAAACGGCGATAATATTACTCAGATAACGCGAGACCATTCTATTGTGCAGTCTATGATTGAAAATGGTCAGATAACATCGGAAGAAGCTCGGTTTCATCCAAGCAAAAATGTTATTACCAGAGCGCTTGGTATTGGCGATGTGGTTGATACAGAATTTACTGAAGTTAAATTAAATTCTAATGATAAATTGCTTCTTTGTACCGATGGATTAACCAACTATTTGCAATCAGGAGAAATTATTAATATCATTAGCAGTTCGATTTTTAGCGATATTCCTTCTACTCTAATAAGTGCTGCCAATAAAGCTGGCGGCGGGGATAATATTACGGCTGTTATTCTCTCTATTGAGGGTTAATCATATAAAAATTTATTTAACTAGCTCTTTATGAGCGGATCGGGTGATTATATGGATAGATTTGTAGGGAAAAGGCTTGACGGACGATACGAAATTCGTGAGGTTATCGGCGTCGGTGGGATGGCAGTTGTATATAAAGCATACGACAGTATAGAAGACCGAATTGTTGCTGTTAAAATTCTTAAACAGGAATTTGCATCAAACGAGGAGTTTTTACGCAGATTTAAAAATGAATCAAAAGCAATTGCAGTACTTTCACATCCTAATATTGTTAAGGTCTTTGACGTTAGTTTCGGAGATCTGATACAATATATTGTAATGGAGTACATAGATGGAATAACTCTAAAACAGTTTATTGACCAACAGGGAAGCCTTGTTTGGAAGGATGCAGTGCATTTTACTATCCAAATTTTGAAAGGCTTGCAGCATGCTCATGATAAAGGAATTGTACATAGAGATGTTAAGCCGCAGAATATCATGTTACTTTCTGACGGAACAATAAAGGTGACAGATTTTGGTATAGCAAGATTTGCAAGAAGTGAGCAGAAAACCATAACAGATAAGGCAATAGGTTCTGTTCATTATATAAGTCCTGAGCAAGCTCGTGGCGAAGCAACCGATGAAAAAGCAGACATTTACTCTGTTGGAGTAATGCTGTTCGAAATGCTTACCGGACAGTTACCTTTCCAAGCTGAAAGTGCTGTTTCAGTGGCTATTATGCAACTTCAAAGTGAGCCACAGCTTCCGAGATCGATCAATCAATCAATTCCTTTAGGTCTTGAGCAGATAACAATGCATGCGATGCAGAAGGAAACTCAGCGTAGATATCAGTCTTCTGCCGAAATGCTAAGAGATCTTGAAGAGTTCAGACGTAATCCTGAAATGGAATTTGATTATAGTTATTTTGTTGATGATTCACCAACAAAATTTATTAATGCTGAAGAGAATAGTGGGTCTGAAGTAACAGAAGATGAGCAAAAGTCTCCAATAATTCCAATTTTGGCCGGTATTGCAGGCGCTTTCATTGTAGCTATTATTATTTTGTCTGTGATCTTTTTGCCTAAGCTTTTTGGCTCAACGGGGCAAACCATTGAATGCCCTAATTTCGTTGGAAAAAATTTTTCAGAACTTAGTACGAATGAAGAATATAAAAATCTTAATTATGATGTAACCTATGAGCATAATTCCGATTATGAAACAGGTATCATATTTACACAAAGCCCGGAGGCCGGAAGATCGATTAAATCGAAACAAAAGATTAGTATTACAGTAAGCATGGGACCTAAAACTGTTACTGTTCCCGATGTTAGCACTTTAGATTACGCTGTGGCGTCTATGAACCTTAAGAGTGAAGGTTTTACAGTTAAAACCACTTACAAGCAGCATGACAGTATAGCAGTTGATCGTGTTATTTCAACCTCTCCGGCAGCAAATTCAAGTATTCCTGAGGGTAGCGAGGTAGAAATATTTGTTAGCCTTGGTGCTGTGATTGAATACGTTAATGTTCCTGATGTAGTTAATATACCTGTAGAAGATGCAAAAGCTCAGATTGAACAGAGAGGGCTTACAGTCGGAAAAGTTACAGAAGTAGATCGTACGAAACCAAAGGGA
>JAQVYP010000077.1 GCA_029004655.1 Oscillospiraceae bacterium
AGATGTTAAACCAGATTGAACATCAATACTAAACTGTGATTTGCTGTATAAGCCGCATCAAAGCCGAGTCCAAAGTTTGCTGTTAGAGTTAAGGTGCCACAAGTGTTGGCTGGCAGTGAGCCAATCTGCGACGCTGTATCTGTAATAGCATAATGAGTTTCTGTGCTGTACCCGGTTGACCATCCTGTTGCATCCTTAGCTTTGATGCCTAGTGCGATATATTTTTTGCTGTCTGTTGCATTTAAGGATGCCCATGTTTTGTCGGCAGGATCAACATCAGTAAAGGTAATTGTACCACCGGATACCGCTGTCAGTGAGGAGACTGTTACATTTACGGGAACTTTTGTGAGATTTTCCACTAAGATGTCTGGAGCTGTGAAAGTGCCACCGGTACCTGTGTTGGGATTAATAGTATAATCAGCCGTTAGCGGGTGGGTAACAGAAATCGTGAGTGGAGTTATTGAACCATTGATTGTGACATTTCCATTTACCGTCTCTGTTCCGGTGTCGGTCGTGTCCGCAGCAAAAGCGGATACACCGCAAGCCACTGATAGTGCAAGGGCGAGGATACTTGAAATTACGCGTTTGATCATTTTTGTTCTCATTGTGGAGAACCTCCTTCAAAATTATTTATCATCACCGCTTTTAGCGGATGACTACTGAACCGTTAGCTTGATTTTAAAACCTGCTTTGCTGATATATTCATTGGTATCCAATTTAAAGTAATTGACATAGGCAATCACATCATATAGACCGGGTTTTATTTCTTCTGAAAGGGTAATGTTATCAATATGCTGATTAGGCTTAATCGGTACAGATTTAGCAATCAGCCTGTCGTCCAAATATACTTCACATTGCATAATCACATTATTGCTTTCTAAGTTGTCTACCGTCCAACTGCCTTCCGTTCCTGATTTTCCACTTGGGAAAAAGATATTCGAGCTTAATTTGTCAGTTACATTGATCTGTGCTTTTTTAAGCTCATCCAATATTTCTTCCGGCGTTTTGGGCTGAACTGCTCCATCAACTGCACTGCCATTTTCATCAAGCAGTTTGGATTCGCCTGTATTGCTGACATTCGAAGATGAGTTGATTTTTGTATTGGTATTAGAATCAAAAGTTATTAATGCGTAAATTCCAAACCCAACCATGCAAAAAATCAGAAATAAAATCAACAACACGAGTAGTTTTTTCTTCTTTGGGTTCTTACCACGATATGATTTTTCAATTTCCACGCTATACCTCCATAATTTTTGATAATAAAAAAGGCACATAAACTTATAATCGTTTACGTGCCTTAATTGCGTTATTCTATTGTTTGCGAGAGTTTGATTCTATAAAACAGACAATTTTCATCTCACTTTAAAGAAAAAGAGCCGCCATAGGCTTTTACCTCCTATTTTTAATTTAGTTCCCATTTTTAATCGTATATTCACTCTCCTTAATATAGTTAAAACGGCTTGCTTGTTTGCAAACCGCCTTATGTATAAATTATTCTATAACTGCATTAGCAGATTGATATGTTTGACTGACTTATTGCATATGCAGGTCCCCCTTGTGTTTTGAAACCTGCCTCATTAACGAAGCGGGCTTCTCGCAAACAATTAATAAAAATAATAATGGAATCCACATAAAGAAAATATGAAGAGCATTTGTTTTTGTCATATCGGTTTCACTGAGGTTATGCAATACAATGTTAATGTCATAGTCATTGGACGGGGTATTGAAGACTGTGCGATGGTCATCTTTTCTAAATTCAGCACGAATACTTCACATGAGATTTTCCTTTCTATGTGTATATGATTTCTGCGATTTTGTATATATTTTGGTTTCTCTTATAAAATAGGATTAACCTCTTTTCAAATCAGATTGTCTTGTGCGACACAAACATTTAACATTTTGGGCAACAAAAAAAGGGCAGACCCTACGAATAAATTCGCAGAATCTGCCCTTAATATGCTATGGTTTTAGTTCACTTCCTCCCCAAACGCCAAAATTGGGGATTTGCATCTTTTTATTTGCACTTGAATTTTGAGACGAAAAAATCCCAGAAACCGTTGTGGTTACTGGGCTTTTTGGGTAAGCATCTTTTTTGGTGCTTAATCATGGTTGCGGGAGCAGGATTTGAACCTACGACCTTCGGGTTATGAGCCCGACGAGCTACCGGACTGCTCCATCCCGCGACATATAGTTAATATTCACTTGCTGTATTAGTATTATACACAACATGGTGCCTTATTGCAAGTGTTTATTTAAATTTTTTATAATTAATTCTAATCAAATGCAGGGACTTTAATTATCAAGTTCCTGCATTTGATTGCAAAGAATGCTTTAGCCGACAAAAACTTGGCCTTCAGGTATGATGAGTTTTTTGGGGATGTAGGCTTGTCGCAATGTCATTGCCATAACAAATGAAAACGATCCGCAACGTCCGATGTACATGCAAAGGATAAGTGCTGATTTGGAGAAATTCCCCAAAGTCGGAGTAATACCTGTTGTTAAGCCAACAGTAGCGAAACCTGAAATAGTTTCAAATAGGCAGTCAAGCATGTTGTAGCCGGTTTCTATAATAAGCACAGATGTTGCTATAGAGACAATCATGACACCTAATGTAGCCACAGTTAATGATTTGTAAACAACAAAATGGCTCACTTTGCGGCGCATAATTGTTGTTTCGGTTTTGTTTCGCAGAGTTGATAAAACTGTCATTGCAAGCACCATAAATGTTGTACATTTAATACCACCGCCGGTTGAACCCGGGGCAGCACCGATGAACATAAGTATACAGCTGATGGCTTTGGTTGGATCTCGCAAATCACCTTGGCTAATGGTGTTAAATCCTGCTGTTCTTGTAGTTACCGATTGGAAAAATGATGCCATTATTTTCTGCCACATAGGCAGATTTTTTAATGTGTATGGATTGGTGAACTCTGATATAAAAACAAATATTGCCCCGCCGACAATCAACAAAGCAGTTATAAACAGAACTGCTTTTGTGTGGAGCATCAGTGTTTTATGTCTTTTATGTGACAGGACATCCTGAAAAACAATAAAGCCCAAACCGCCTATAATAATTAGCATCATTATTGTAATACAAATTATCGGATCATCGACATAATTGACAAGTGATGAGAATTGCCCTTCACGTCCCAAAAGATCAATACCGGCATTGCAATATGCTGATATTGCTGTAAAAACGGATATCCAAACACCTTCGGTACCGTACTTTGGTATAAAGCGTGTTGCCAAAATAACTGCGCCGGTTATTTCAACCGTAAACGTAGATAATACAACTAGTTTTATTAGGAAATAAAGATTAACCAGTGTGTCCGTTCCGGCAGATTCTTGAGCTAAAGTCATGTTGCTGAGCCCAATTTTTTGCTTAAACAGCAACATAAAAAATGTTGTTAATGTTACAAGTCCAAGTCCGCCAACTTGAATAAGCATTAAAATAACTACTTGTCCGAATATAGACCAATGTGTGAAAGTGTCATAAACAATAAGACCGGTAACACAGGTGCTTGTGGTTGCAGTGAACATAGAATTAATAATTGGGGTGAAAGTACCGGTTTTTGACGAAATCGGAAGACATAATAAGAAGGTCCCCACCAAAATAACAGCCAAAAAGCTAAAGCAAAGTATTCTAGCAGGAGTTAAAATGCTGTTATGCCTATTGGCATTGGAGTTTAATGGATTTATTCTATGATTATGAGCGGATTGCATTGTTATTATCATTTCTTTCTGAATATATAATATTAATGGGAAAATTTATAAAGCATCAATAGAATATGAACGGTATTATATCATGTGTTAATACAAAAGTCAAAATCGGGATTTTGATCGCAACAATAAATATATATTATCATTGTCCCACAACATATTTCGCCTTGTAACATACAATGTAACAAGGGTTATCAAAACTACACATTTATTATAATGGGGACAATATCTTTGGTGGTTATGTCTATTACTGCATAGCTGGAGGCTACTGTGCCTGGATTTACAATATAAAGCCCATCCTTATATTCTATATTATGAACATGCGTATGTCCATAAAGTGCAATCTGAGCACCCACGCTGCGAGCCTGATTTTCAAGTTCATCTGTGGAATATTTTACTTTATAGTTATGGCCGTGCGTAAACATGATTTTCACGCCGCAAACAGTTAGGGTGTCTGTTGATTTGTAATTGGAATAGAAATCGCAATTTCCGCTTACAAGATGAAACTGCTTATCGGGGTATAGGTAGCTTACTTCTTCCATTTCTTGTACACCATCACCAAGAAAAATAATATGTTCTGCTAAGGGTTGTTTCTCAATAATTTTTTCGATAACACTTTTTCTTCCGTGAGAATCTGACATAACAAGAATTCTCAAACAATACACTCCTTCATCCGCATACACTTTTTTAATAAATCATATGAATATTATATGAAGAATAGGTGGTGATTTCAATCGATAATCAATATAATAGCGAAAAAATGTCAAAATATATGGATATTGCCTCGCAAAAACTAGGCGTAAGCCCTGATAAATTAAAAAACATGGCACAAAGCGGCAATTTAGATCAAGTATTAAAAAATTTAAAGCCTGAGGATTCAAAAAAATTACAGCAGATTCTTTCAAATAAGGAAGCAACAAAAGAAATATTCTCTTCACCGCAGGCACAAAATTTGTTAAAAACACTTTTTAAAGATAAATAATAATATGGTTGGTGAGAAATATGGATGATATGGCATCAAAACTGTCAGAACTATTATCAGATCCGGATGCGGTTGATAAAATACGGAATATGGCGGGCGCATTACTTGGTGGAGAAGAAAGTAAGCCTCTGGTTGATATGCCGTCCGATATTCCTGCGGATATTGATATCGGTGCGATAATGAAAATTGTTGGGGCCTTGAATTCCGGTGGTAATGATAACCGTTCACAGCTTTTGTTAGCCTTAAAACCGCATTTGAGCGAACCGCGTAGGGAACGAGTGGACAGTGCTATAAAAATATTAAAGCTTATAAACATTTTACCGCTAATAAAGGATCAAGGGTTACTCAAACTGTAAATAATTGACTTAAAGAGGGTGGCATTGTGACTGAAAAAGAGCGCAAAGAAATGGAAAAATTGCAGTATGAAGCAGCGGAGAGAGTGCGAGAAATGAGTAGGCGGGCGCAAAATCCTATTTCTTCAGCGGCTTCATTGCCACCCATGCCAAGCTTTGTTCAAACTCCGTACAATAAAAGCAATATGAACAACCGGGAGGATCGCCGACAAAGCCAGTCTTCGCAAAACCCGAAACATAAAAATTCTTCAGGTTTTTCACCAAAATTTGAGGAAAACCATGCACCAAAACCCCTGCCATTGTCAAAGCAGAACAAAGGTTTTGATATTCTCAACATGTTAAATCTCAAAAACCTTAAGATGGACAATGATATCATGTTGATTATAATGATGGTTTTGATTCTATCGTCGGAGACATCGGATGAATTGTTGCTCCTGGCACTTGTTTATATAATGTTATAGAAAACCCCGCTTTTGCACTGACAAATGCAAAAACGGGGATCATTTATTTGAAGATTATATTGGAAACTTGGGACAATTGTTCCATTGTCAACTTTTCTGTTCGGATATCCGGCGAAAGTCCACATTGTTCTAATGCCAAGATAATTGACGACTTGTCAATAGACAGCATTGATGAAACGGAATTGACAAGAGTTTTGCGGCGTTGTGAAAAGCCGGCTTTCACGAGTTTAAAAAAGTTTGCCTCATTGTTTGTGACGACACAGGGGCTTTTAAGCACTGAAAGTTGGATTACTGCACTGTCAACCTTTGGTGCGGGCAAGAACGAGCCATGAGACACTGTAAACAGCATTTTCGGATCACTGTAATATTTCACTGCTACAGAAACCGCTCCGGATTCGCGACTGCCAATTTTAGCACAAAGTCTAGTGGCAGCTTCTTTTTGAACCATAACGGTAATGGTTTCAATGGGAAGTTTACTTTCAAGAAGCATCATAATTAGCGGCGACGTTATATAGTATGGCAGATTTGCGCAGACGCTAACCTTCATCCCAGCAAATTTCGTGGCGATAATTTTTCTCAAATCAAGTTTCATTGCATCACCGAAAATAAGTTCGACGTTATCAAAGTCACTTAGGGTTTTTGCAAGCACAGGGCGAAGACCTTCATCAAGCTCAATAGAAACTACTTTTTTGGCTCGCGATGCTAGTTCAACTGTCAAAACACCTATTCCAGGTCCTATTTCCAAGACTCCGAAATTATCATCACTGCAAGCAGCGTCAGCCATTTCGGGACAAACAGATGGATTGATCAAAAAATTTTGTCCCAAAGATTTTTTAAATGAAAAACCGCTTTCATCCAGCAACTTTTTAATTACAGATGGATTAGATAGGTTATACATAAATAAATTCCTTTATATTTTATTAAACGCATCAGGAAGCAATTTAGACAGCGTTAAATCTTTTTTTACGCCTTTTGAATCAATAGTAATCACCCACATATCGCCAAACTCTGCCAGAGCTTGACGGCATTTGCCGCACGGTGTTACACCACTATCTGAATATATGGCAATTGCTGTGAATTTGCGTTTTCCATCGTTGACCGCAGCAGCCAAAGCAGATTGCTCCGCACAAATTCCAACAGGGAAAGATACGGACTCAACATTACAGCCGGTGTATATTTTCCCGTCTCTGGACAGTAATGCAGCTCCCACAGAAAAATGAGAATAAGGTGAATAAGAATTTTTGGTAGCAATAATTGCTGCTTCAATAAGATCATTGAAACTTTCAGCCATAATCAGTGCCTCCTTTTGTTGTTTTAATAGTCGATTGTAAAACTATTTTTTCGGAATAATCAAGACTGTTCCCTACATTAACTTGAGGTTATTATAGCATATATAAATTTTGTTTGAAAGATTAAAACTTGTTGTTGTAAATTTTATTATTTTTGTTATACTTAAACTATCAATATATAGTTGGTGAAAAATATAATGAATTTCTTTGATAAACATAGAGGTCTGAAAACATGGTTGCCTGCATTTGTCTTTGTTGCAGCGGTGATTTTATTTAACAATGCACTTAATATGATTCCGGAATTTGCAACAGCAATTGCAAAAATGTTAGATATTTTGAGTCCCTTTATATGGGGTTTTGTTATTGCATTTATTCTTTATATTCCGGCAGGAAAATTTGAACATTTTCTTCTTAAAAACAGGTATTCGTTTCTTTCAAAGCATGCAAGAGCATTTGCTGTATTGGTAACTTATTTGGCGTTCATCTCAATTGTCGGATTGGCTATCGCGTTTATTGTGCCCAAAATTGCTGCAAGTGTAGTTGATCTTGTAAACCAGGTTCCGGCTTATTATGATAGCTTGTTAGAATTTTTGGAGCAATATTTGGATGCTGACGGAAAATTGTTTGGATTTGATGTCATAGCCATGAAAGACATGATCACCCCATCGAAAATTTTATCATTTTTCGATTTTACCAGCATCTCTAAATATGCTCAAGGTGTCTATAAATTTGGCGGTGCATTAATTGATGTTTTCTTGGCGTTTGTCATTTCAGTTTATATGTTGCTTGGACGAGATTATTTAATTCGCACCTGTGGTGTGGTATTATCACTTGCTATTCCGAAAAAAGTTTTAAAAACGTGTTATTCATATATAAAACGCATGAGCGATATTTTCTATAGTTATATTTACAGTCAGTTGTTAGATTGTCTGATTGTTGGTATACTTTTGTCAATTGTTTTTGCTTTCCTAGGATTGAAATATGCATTCTTGCTTGCAATGCTTATAGGTGTTTGCAATTTGATACCCTATTTTGGAGCAACCATCAGCGGCGCGGTCGTTGCACTATTAACACTTTTATCGAGCAATTGGCTGACAGCAGTTTTGACTTTGGCAAGCATTATTATTATTCAACAAATTGATGCTAATATTTTGCAGCCCAAAATAGTCGGAACAACGGTCGGTATTCGCCCAATCTATGTCTTACTTGCTATTACCGTCGGCGGAGGACTTTTTGGATTTGTCGGAATATTAATTGGTGTGCCGATTATTGCAACGATAAGAATGATTATTATTGATATAATATCATGTCGGGGGAATAAACCAAGTAAAGGAACGAAATAGGTTTCTAAAAGATTGCATCATTTTGCTGATTTGATTGTTATACTAATTCCAATTAAAAAAGTGGCCAAGATTTGCGAGGATTTTGTTTGTGAGACAAGGCGGAGGACGAAGGCGGGCTATCGCCCGCCGAGAACGACAACGCAGTCTCGCAAACAAAAGACCGCGAAGATTGGTTGATTTTTATTTGGAA
>JAQVYP010000078.1 GCA_029004655.1 Oscillospiraceae bacterium
AAAGTGACCAAGATTTGCGAGGATTTTGTTTGTGAGACAAGGCGGAGGACGAAGGCGGGCTATCGCCCGCCGAGAACGACAACGCAGTCTCGCAAACAAAAGACCGCGAAGATTGGTTGATTTTTACTTGGAATTAGTATAAGCAGCTGTCGGATGACAGAATGCATTCGCCAGTTGGGGGTTTTCCATGCCAAAAAGACGAGGTTAAGCCAAATGGCTTAACCTCGTCTTTTTAATAGTTAAGATTTAAATAGAAATTTATTGGAAAATAGCAACTAAGATGAAGTTCAGAATGAACAATCCGGTTGAAACCCAAAGGATAGGATGAACTTCTTTTGCCTGTTTCTTGCAGATTTTAACGATACAGTAGAAAATAAATCCTGCGGCTATACCATAAGAAATACTGTAGCAAAGTGCCATAAATATGCCGGCAAAGAATGCTGGAATAGCTTCGCTAAGATCTGTCCACTCAATTTCTTTGAATGAAGACAACATCATAATACCGACAGCTATTAACACAGGAGCTGTTGCTGCTGCAGGAATGATACTTACGAAAGATGCAAACAATGCGCTGAGAGCAAAGCAGATTGCAACTACTACACTTGTCAAACCTGTACGTCCGCCTGCACCGATACCGGCAGCACTCTCAACATATGTTGTGGTGTTTGATGTACCAAAGATAGCGCCGATTGAAGTTGCAGTTGCGTCAGCAAAGAGAGCTCTGTCCATTTTGGAATTAAAGCCCGTGCTTGTAGCCATTGTCTGCTCGTCTTCTTCACTGAAGATACCGCTGCGGCGACCTGTTCCGATGAAGGTTCCGATCGTATCGAATGTGTCAGAAATACTAAAAGAGAAGATTGTGATAAGAACGATTGGGAGTTTTGAAATATCACTAAACAAGGAGCCCAAACCTTCTGATGTAAATATTACGCCGAATGTTGTGGGTAATGCTGCACAAGCTTCTGTAAAGCTGGTAGATGAGGCGCCTGAGAAGACTGTAACTCCCATCGGGATACCGATTATTGTTGTTGCAATAATGCTGATGAGGATTGCGCCCTTAACTTTCAATATCAGCAAAACAATTACCATAGCTAAACCGATCAGGGCGAGCCATACTGCTGGTGTGTTTAGGTTAACAAGTCCCGGAACAGCGGCGGAGCTTGCAACTACTGTCTTGCTATCTGTGAGAATATAAGTGCCTGGGTCGCAGGTGAATTTAAGCAAACCTGCATTTTTGATACCAATATAGGCAATAAATATACCAATACCACCTCCGATTGCATTCTGAAGGCTTTTCGGGATAGACGTGATGATTTGTTTGCGAATGCTTGTAACGGTGATTAAGATGTTGAATAATCCGCAAATAAATACCATTGAAAGAGCCTGCTGCCATGTGAACTTAAAGGCAAAGCATACTGTGTAGGTGAAGAATGCGTTTAATCCCATACCGGGAGCCTGTGCGTAAGGAACATTTGCTACAAGACCCATTATCAATGTACCGATAATAGATGAAATGATAGTAGCAAGGAATACCGCACCCCACTCCATGCCGGTCTGGCTGAGAATTGCAGGGTTAACAGCAATAATATAAGACATTGCAAAGAATGTTGTTAATCCAGCCATGATTTCAGTTGGGACATTTGTTCCGTTTTGTTTTAATTTGAACATTTTAAAGACCTCCTCTATTTTTTATCCGGATTTTCCGGATAGTACACAAAAATTTGTAAATTTTAATAATAGCATTTAAAAACTTTCATAGCATAAAACCAATATTTCTATCCTATGTAAAAACCATTGATTTATTAAATTATTCGGCAATTAAAACTGCTTGTCCAAATAATATTTTGAGTATTATTGTTATTTCCACTATTAAAATTCAGTAACCTGAATATAAACTCAAATTTACTATAACAGGAACTTATTCGGCTTCTGCAATCTCCTCAGTTTCAACAACTTCCGCATTTTTATTTTCGCCAATACTGAGTATCAAGTTAAGTATTATTCCAAATATAGCAGCTCCTGCAATACATGGAATTTCAACACCAAAAAATGGGATGTTTCCGCCGAAAGCATAGTTTCCGCCAATACCGATTACCATGATTACAGCAATAACAGCAATATTTTTGGAGCTAAACATATCAACCTTTTTTTCAATCATAATTGCTATACCTTGTGCAGCAATTGCTCCGAAAAGATATATTTCAAGTCCGCCGATAACTCCAAGCGGAATAGCATATATTCCCTGAATCATAGGTGTAAAGAAAGACATTACCATTGCGATAATTGCCGCAGCAGTCAATACAGCAACAGAAAACACCTTTGTGATAGCCATTGTGCTGATGTTTTCGCCGTAGTTTGTGCCGGCAGGGCCTCCAATAAATCCGGAAACCATATCGCAAATACCGTCACCGATCAGGTTCAAATGGAGTTTATCAACAATGTTGTATTTCTTGTCTAATTTCTTTTTCTTTGCAACATCATTAACATAAATATCAAGTTGATATATATGTGCTGTCGATTCGGGAATTGTGGCAATTGCTATAGGCATAATGGCAAGCACTGCTGCTAAGGATGCTTTCGGGAAAGAAAAAATCGGAACCGCAAATGCGCCTAAATGCCATGAAGATGAAATTGCTTCTGTAGGAATTGAACGGAACAAGCTGTAGTCTGCTCCACCAATAAAATACATTAGTGCCGCAATAACACATCCAACCGCAGCTCCCAAAAGAAGCGGCAATTGTCCTAAAAAGCCTTTTAAATATCTTGAGAAAAGAATGGTAGATAAAAGTGTTGCTAAGGATACGACCCAAACCCAGCTACCATTAGTAACTGATGCAACTGCACCTTCTTTAAGCGCCTGAGGAGCCGCATCGCTGAGAGCATTTCCAGCAAGAGTCAAGCCGATAATCATTGCAATCGGTCCTGTAATTGTTGCAGGCAGAATTTTCTCAACAGATTTACTTCCAAAGTATCTAACCAATAATCCAGCGATTATTGAAATGAAACCAGACATGATAATACCAAATTGAGCATAAGAAACAGCTTCAGCTGGTAAAACAACGCTGGTATGATTAAGCCATGCGTCCAACGCCGTGACCGTTTCTGGGCTAACTGCTGATCTTATGGAATCACCTGCCATAAGTCCTGCGACGGCAGTTAAATATGAAAAACTAGAGCCGTAATAAAGTGGAATTTGCTTGCGTGTGATAAGAATAAAACATAGTGTTGCCAAGCCGCTGGCAAATATTGTCGTTGAAACCTGAAATCCTGTGATTAATGCAACCGCTACCGTGGCAGGAAACATAACAATTACTTGTTGTATTGCATAAAGCAACAGTTTCCATGTGGTTGGTCGTTCATCAGGAAGATAACCGACCGCTTCTTTTCTCTTACCCATCTTAAACTTCCCCTCGATTTGTGATTTGTTTTTGCTGACATAACGCTTTATTTTTGCAAACTGATAAGACCTGATACGGACTAGTTTCATCAAAACCAATTTACCACTTATCAAGCCTTAAAAATTTCTGCATAAATATAAACATATATTTGTATATTATCATATTTTTAAAGAATTACAATAGACTGTTTTGTAATATTTCAATATATTATCACATTAACCAATAAATCGAGAGCAGATTTATTCAATTTTACAAATGATTTTTTCAAAATTTTAAATATTAATACCTTATTCAACCCGCAGAACATCATAACAACATTATGTATATTGTGAAAACAAAAAATCGTGATTTATTTAGAGGTTCCCTTTAATTAAAGTCTAAATTTTATGCTCATCTTTAATGGGTTTCCCATCATTAATAATGCTTTCAATTATAAACCGTGGCCTTCTTTTGGTTTCATTATAAATTTTCCCAATATATTCACCGATAATTCCAAGACTAAGCAATTGAATACCGCCAATCATCCAGATTGAACAAACTAAAGAAGTCCAACCGGAAACTGTATATCCCAAAAACTTGGCAAACAAGCTCCAAATGAGAGCCACAATGCTTGCTAAAAAAACAACCAATCCCAGTTTAAATATAAATCGGATAGGAGTTACACTGAAAGATGTTATACCATCAAATGCAAATGCAATCATTTTCTTTAATGGATATTTGCTTTCGCCTGCAAAACGCTCTGAACGCTCATATTCAACAGTTGTCCAAGGGTATCCTATTTGGGGAACTATTCCGCGCAAAAACAGATTCACTTCGCCAAATTGCAAAAGTCCTTCGGTGGCACGTCTGCTCATGAGACGATAATCTGCATGATTAAACACAATGTCGACACCGAGCATTTTCATGAACTTATAAAAACCTTCAGCGGTAAAACGTTTAAATCGTGTGTCCTTCTTGCGAGACGATCTGACACCATATACAACATCAAATCCGTTGTGATAAGAATCAACCATTTTATCTACAGCGTCAACATCATCTTGAAGATCGGCATCCATAGAAACAATAATGTCGGCATAATTTACCGCAGTGGTTATTCCGGCAAGCAAAGCGTTTTGGTGTCCGCGATTGCGAGATAAATTCACTCCGGAAAACATTTCGTTGCTTTTGTGCAGCTCTTGTATAATACTCCATGTTTTATCGGTAGAACCATCATTTACAAACATAATTTTACTGGCAGGGTTAATTTTACCACTTTCTATCAGGCTAAGCAGCTTTGCTTTAAGGCGCTTTGAAGTCTCAGGAAGCACAGCCTCCTCTTTATAGCACGGAACAACAATATATAAAACATCAGACATCAGAAACTTCCTCCTTTTTAAAGATAAACCAGTTGCTCAAAAGATAGTTTATAATAATGACCAAGACATTGGATAAAATTTTTATTAACATATCATCAAAACCTAAGATAGTCACAAACAAAAACATTATTCCCAAATCCAAAGCACCGGAGAACAATCTGGCGCCAAAAAATGCAACTATTTCGATTAAAATTTTTGAAAATCCTCTTGTATTAGATTCAAATACCCATTTTCGGTTAGTGAAATAAGCAAAAATAACCGATAAAATCCAGGCAATAACAGTTGATGGGGTTGTGCCCAATTGACAAAACCTAGTCAAAACAAAATAAGAAATAATATTAACCAACGTTGTTAAACCTCCGAAGATTACATACATTATTTGTTTTTTATATTTTATTAACAAAAATTTCAATTAAATTCCCTCCGAAATTTGCAGGATTAATATTTTAACTAATTTTAACAATATAAATTCTAACACAGTATTAATTAGAAGTAAATGATAAAACTGTTAAATCAGTCACGGCATTACATCTTGTAAAATCTGCCTTAAATATTTTAACCGTCTGACTTTGGCAAATAAATACTTATACTAATCTCAATTAAAAATGGAGATTAGATTTGCGAGGATAGTTTTTGTCCCGCAAGGCGGAGGAGGACAGCGGGCTGGCGCCCGCCGACGACGACAACGCGGCGGGACGAAAACTAGACCGTAAAGATATCTACGTTTTTATTGAGATTAGTATTAATATGCCTGAAATAGTTTTGCTGAATATTGAAATATAAGCTGTTTCACTGCACTCGATTATTTCGTCGATGACCGTTAAATAATATCATTTAACAGAATGAATATTCGTGCGCTTAATGCCTGCTGACAGCGGCAGTGCAGAATATGAAAAAGATAGCCACCCTGCTGGGGCGACTATCTTTGCATGAAACTATCCTTTTTCTACTCCCTAATACTAATTCCAAATAAAAATCAACCAATCTTCGCGGTCTTTTGTTTGCGAGACTGCGTTGTCGTTCTCGGCGGGCGATAGCCCGCCTTCGTCCTCCGCCTTGTCTCACAAACAAAATCCTCGCAAATCTTGGTCACTTTTTAATTGGAATTAGTATAAATACTTTAATTATCAACTTGCATTATAAAATAACCGAACCCCCTGTGTAAAAAAACAGGGGGTTCATCAGAAGTCTGACGTCACAATTAACTGTGACGCCCTTGTCATTATTATCATATGCATCTGCTCAAACAGTAATTACACTATTTAGTTATAACTTTAAAATCCGATAGACTCGGTATGTTTCATTACAATTATTATGTATTGCCGGTTTTCAAACTAGGTATGCCTTAAAAGTTCCTCTCTTTTTTTACCGCACCAAGAATTCTATATCCAGCAACTTTTAATACACAGGTTTTGACTTGCTATTCTCTACCCTTCGTATGTTTTTAAAATTGATGTTGCAACCTCTCTTTTTGGAATGCGCATATCCATTGCTTGCTTTTCTATAAATTTATGCGCCTCCTCCTCAGTCATTTTTAAATACTCAATTAATATACATTTTGCGCGGTTAATATAACGTATATCTTCAATCGTCTTTTGTAATTGTATATTTTCATTTTGTAATCCTATCATTCTTTTTTGAGAAGCCGTCATAAGTTTAAGCGCATTCCAAAAAGTCTGACGGTTAATCGGTTTTGCAACTACAAACACACCATAATCTTCGACCTGTGCAGACACCTCATCTGCAAGCTCGCTTCTGACAATCATCATAATCTGCAGCATACTTTTATGTGCTATACTTAATGCCAACTCGGTTCCAAACTCATCTATTAGCGGTGCATTAATAATACACAAATCAAAATCTCTTTCAATTAAAATGCGTCTTGCTTCATTTCCGCGTTTAGCACTTGTTATTTCTTTATATGAATCGGCAGTTAAAAGCTCTTCAAAAAGTACTTGTGATTTTTCGGAGCTTGATACAATTAATACACTATTCAAATCACCACCGCCTTTACACAAAGTATGATTACTTATGGTTATTCCATTCTACAAGCTTAATTTCTAAAAACTTGTTAAACATTTCTTCAGATAAATTATTTTTAACAAAATCACTCTCCGCCAAAATATCCAAAGCCTGTTTTAAATTATTTGGAAGAGACTTAATATTTTTCAGCTGATCTATGTCTGCGTTGTATAAGTTGATATCCGTTGGTTTTGAAAGCTCCAGTCTATTTTCGATTGCATCAAGACCCGCATGCAAAACAAGGGCGAATGTTAGATATGGATTACAAGATGGATCTGGAGAGCGAAGTTCCATTCTGGAATGTTCGCCTGTTGCTGCCGGAATACGAATTAACTGCGAACGGTTTTGGTGCGACCATGATACATATTTAGGAGCTTCAAAGGCACCAAAACGGGCATATGAATTTAAAATAGGGTTTGCAAATGCAGTTATATCCAATATTTTATCAAGTACGCCTGCAATAAAGCTTTCAGCCAAATTGAAATAATCTTTATTATTACTGTCAAAAATATTAAACCCATTTTTAGAAAGAGACAAGTTGATGTGAAGACCACTTCCGCTTTTATCGACAATTGGTTTTGGCATAAATGATGCAAATAAACCATTCATCGAAGCAATGGTACTAACAACAGATTTGAATGTAATAAAATTATCTGCTGCTATTAAAGCATTACTATACCTGAAGACTATTTCATTTTGTCCGGGCCCTTGTTCATGATGAGAGCTTTCCGGTTTTATCCCCATTTGTTCCAGGGTTAAACAAATTTCTCTTCGTACATTTTCGCATTTATCAACTGGAGCAATATCCAAATAGCCACCATTATCATAAGGGATATCAGTTGGGTTTCCTTTTTCATCTGTTTCAAAAAGATAAAACTCACACTCTGAACCTACCTTGCATTCATATCCCATATCTTCTGCACGCATTATTGCTTGCTTTAGAATACCTCTCGTATTCCCTTCAAAATCTCTTCCATCAGAATGCTTTATATCACAAAAAAAACGTACAACACGCCCCTGCTGCGGTCTCCATGGCAGTATGCTTAAGGTGGAAGGGTCAGGATATAAAAATAAATCCGATTTTTCAATATTCATAAAACCTGAAATAGCAGAAGCATCAAATGATATACCACTTTTAAAAGCTCTGTCAAGTTCATCCGGCATAATGGAGATGTTTTTTTGAACACCTAGAATATCACAAAATGCAAGCCTGATAAACTTAACATCATTTTCTTTTACAAACTGTAAAACCTCTTCCATTGTATATTTCATTGTTTTATCCCCCT
>JAQVYP010000079.1 GCA_029004655.1 Oscillospiraceae bacterium
AATGTTGTAAGATAAGATTTTCCACCCGCATCATCATATATTCCATCGGACTTAAGCTTTTCAAGCACTGTAACAAAATCTATAACCTGACTTTGTGTGCTCATTGAGGTTAAAACCTCGAATATTTTTTTGTTTTGCGGGATATAAAAATGGTCTGGTCTAAGCTTGTCCATTACCATATTTATACTTAAGGGATCAATTAAAATTGCCCCCAACACAGACTGCTCTGCCTCGCTTGAAAACGGCAGACCAGCTCCCTCAATTTCAAGGGTGTCACGGTTTATTGCCATAAGTAAAGCTCCCCTTTGCCGATGTGCATCTGCAATTATTCTGTTACTTTTATATTAACTGAAGCACTAATGCCACTGTATATTTTTGCTTCAGCGGTATATTCGCCGTATGCCTTAATTTCGTTCATACTGATTTTTCTGCGATCGATTGCAACACCGCATTGTGATTCGATTTCTGACGCAATTTCTTTTGTTGTAACAGAGCCGAACAGTTTTCCGCTAGAGCCGGCCTTTGCATGAATAATAATTTCCTTGCCATTAATCTTTTCCGCTGCGTCCATTGCTGCTTGACGTTCCTCTGCAATATGATGTGCCAACGCCGCATCTCTGTTTTTCAGCTCATTCATAGCTGTTGCATTTGCCTCAATAGCCAAATTTCTTGGGAACAAATAATTCCTGGCATATCCGTCCGATACATTAATAAGCTCGCCCTTTTTACCTTGCCCCTTAACATCCTTGTTTAATATTACTTTCATTTTTTTCAATCCTTTCGGTGGATATTTTCAGTGACTGACTGATTGGCTTTATACTCATTAATTGCATTAATAAGTTTTAATTTTGCTTCTTCAAAGTCCTTTGTAGCCAGCTGGCATGCAGCCATTGTGCGATGTCCTCCGCCGCCAAGCGACTCCATAATAAGCTGAACATTAACACTGCCAAGGCTTCTTGCAGAAATGTTAATTTCATCTCCGAGTCTGCACAAAACGAACGAGCTTTGCACACCGTTAATACCTAGTAATTCATCAGCAGCCTGAGATGTTGCAAGCTTAGTGTTTTCATCTTGAACTTGGTTTTCTGCAATTGCACAGTCATCATAAAGCTCTGCTGACGCAACAATATTTGCACGTTGGCGGTATGACGGCATGGAGCCTGAAAACAATTTTTTAACAGAAATCGGATCTGCACCGCGGTTTCGCAAAAACGCTGAAGCCTCAAATGTTCGGACCCCGGTATGCATAACAAAATTACGTGTATCCAGCATAATTCCGGCAAGCAATGCTTCTGCCTCGATTTGCCCAACGCATTTTGGATTGATGTACTGCAATAATTCGGTAACCATTTCGCAGGTTGACGATGCTCCTGCCTCATGGTAAAAAATCACGGCATTATCTATATAATCCACCGCTTTACGATGATGGTCAATAACAACAACATTTTGACAAGCTCTATAAATATCTGAATTCTCAAGGAACATCGGTCTATGTACATCGGTAATTATCAGCAATGTATCACGGTTAATTTCCCCTAATAAATCGGCCCCGTCACTGATTGCACAATCGGCGCCGATACTTTCAATTCTTTTCATCAACGGCTTTGCCATGGATTTATCCTTGTCCATGACTATGTATGCTTCCTTGCCCATTGAACGGGCGGCGCTGTACAGTCCGAACGAGGCGCCAAAGCAATCGAGGTCCGCAAATCTATGCCCCATGATAATGATGCGGTTGCTGCTTTCCATAAGTTCGCGCAAAGCTGAGGCCACAATTCTGGCTCTCACCTTTGTCCGTTTTTCAACAGCATTTGAAAGCCCGCCAAAAAATTTGAATTCATTATTCTGATTTTTAATAACTGCTTGGTCCCCGCCGCGTCCAAGTGCCATATCCAGTGCTTGATTGGCAAGCTCTTCGCACTCTGCATAAGTGGCTCCGCCACGTCCGGCACCAATAGAAAGCGTTGCGCTTGCCTCGCCGAATCTGTGTTCTCGAACAGTTTTTAAAATACTGAATCGGCTTTCGATTAGATCTGTTAAACTTCTCTCATCCAAAACCATTAAGTATTTGTCACCTGTCATTTTACGGATTATACCAGTGGTTTGAGAGCTCCATTTTTCGATTTCTGTTTGAATGGTGCTTTTAAAAGCTGCAATTTCACTGTCTCTTGCATTTTTGGTTATTTCATCAAGGTTATCAAAAGTAATCACAGTTACAACAGGACGCGACTGAGTATACTCAAACGCTGTCTTTTTATAGTTTGTTTGATCAAATAAATAATAAACATCAAGTGTATCCGACGCGCGATTTATCGGTGAGCGGTAAATTGCAAATATCTTGTCACACAGCATTATTTCAGACTGCCTTGCAATTTTAAGCTGCTCACAAGAATCGCTACCGATAAGTGATTCTAATTTGCTCCCAACAATTTTCTCAGCATTGGAAATTGAGTTTTCAAATGTACTGTTATACCAAACGATTTCTCCGCTTCCTGTTGCAATCATAACCGGAACTTTCAATTCCCAAAGGGCTTTTGATTCTGATGATGATAAATCATTAGATACATAGTTTACAATCTCGCCTAATTTATTCTGCATGCTGATTAATCTATAAACAGCAAGCGCAGCAGACGTTATTGTAAATATAAGCGACACTAAGAAAGCCCGTTTGTCAAAAAGCAAGGCAACAATTGTGTTTATTATCATAAAGATAATAAACACAAAATATATAGCGCCCATACTCCAAATTCTTTTCATAAGGATTTACCACTTTCATCCAATGCAAAACGGAAACAAATTTTATATTTATATTTCCATTATAATTGGAAGTATCATAGGACTGCGACGTGTTTTTTCATAAAGAAATTTTGAGATAGCGTCACGAACTTTTGTTTTAATAGCATTCCATTCGCGAATATTTGTCACATAGCATTGTTCAATTACCTTACATGCGACTTCACGAGCATCGTCTAGAAGTTGTTCTGACTCTTTAACATATACAAATCCACGGGATATGACATCAGGTCCGGCAACAACTTCACCTACCGAAGAATCCATTGTTATTACAACAACGATAATTCCATCCTCAGCCAAATGCTTACGGTCACGCAGTACTATACTTCCAACATCACCAACACCAAGTCCGTCAACCAAGACACGACCTGCCGGAACAACTTCCACAACTTTCATGCTGTTTTTGGTAAGTTCGATTACAGAACCAATATCCGTGATTAATATATTTCCATGCGGAATACCCAATAATTCGCCAAGCTTTGCATGTTTAACTAAATGCTTTTGCTCACCATGAACAGGTATGAAAAACTTTGGCTTTACAAGGCTTAACATCATTTTAAGCTCTTCTTGACATGCGTGCCCCGAAACGTGGACATCATACATTTTTTCATATACAACCTCGGCACCGAGTTTTAAAAGCTCATTAATTACTTTACCAACCAGTTTTTCGTTACCTGGAATTGGAGTGGCAGAAATAATAATCATGTCTTCCGGAGTGATCTCCACCTGCCTATGATCACTAAATGCCATTCGGTGAAGTGCCGACATGGGCTCTCCCTGGCTACCAGTTGTGATAAGAACAATCTGATCATTTTTATATTTTTTAATAAGTTCGAGCTCGATCAAAACACCATCAGGTATTTTTAAATATCCAAGTTCAGTTGCAACGCTAACTACATTAATCATACTGCGTCCCGAAACAGCCACCTTGCGTCCGCATCTTACCGCTTCATCAACAATTTGCTGAACACGGTAAATGCTTGAAGAGAACGTAGCAACAATTATGCGCTTACCTTCTGCCTTCCTGAACAGATTTGAAAATGATTCTCCCACAATACGCTCTGACGGGGTAAATCCCGGCCTTTCAGCATTTGTTGAATCAGAAAGAAGAGCCAAAACGCCCTCTTTGCCTAGCTCTGCAAAACGAGCAAGATCAATCATTCCACCGTCGACTGGTGTAGTATCAATTTTAAAATCTCCTGTTTCAACAACAAGTCCTGCAGGACAACGAATTGCGAGTGCAACAGCATCAGGAATCGAGTGATTAACATGAATAAGTTCAATAGAGAAGCAACCCAGCGTTATAACATCTCCGGCGTTTATAATATTAAGTTTAGCACCTGCTAAAAGCCTGTGCTCTTTAAGCTTTCCGGAAATAAGTCCGATTGCAAGCGGTGTTGCATAAATAGGAACATTGAAATTTTTGAGTAAATAAGGAATTCCACCGATATGATCTTCATGACCATGCGTTATCACAAGTCCTTTGATTTTATCGGCATTTTTCAAAACATACGAGAAGTCAGGTAAAACAATATCAATTCCCGGCATCTCTTCGTCTGGGAATGACATTCCGCAATCTACCAAAAACATATCGCCGCCGTATTCATAAAGCGTAATGTTCTTTCCAATTTCGTTGAGTCCGCCAAGCGGAATTATTCTGAGCGGCTTAACCTGTGCCGAAGTAGGATTGGTCTTTCTTCTTTGAGAGCGATGATTGTACTGGTGATTTGGCTTAGTATTAGTAGTATTTGCGACAGCGTTATTGCCGGTAGCGTTATTAGCAGTTGAGTTATTTGCTGCTTTATTAGCCGTCGTTGCTTTGTTATTCGGAACCGATCTGTTTGGTGTAGCCGCCTTGTTAGTTGCAGCCGCTGTGTGAGTTGTTGCTCTTTTAGTTGTTGCTCTGTTAGTTGCAGCCGCTGTGTTAGTTGTTGCTGCTCTGTTTGGTGTTGATTTGTTAGACGCAGCTGTTTTATTAGTTGCATCAAAATTTGTTGCAGCAGTATTTTTTACTGCTGCATTATTTGTTTCGTTTGCCATTAAATAAAAACCTCCATTTTTTTTAATTTTGAATTTAAGTATATTGTTAAAGGCACAGGGTAACTCTCCCCTATGCTAAAAAAATCAAGATTGCCATTATAAGAATAAGACATAAAACGGGACCATTCGGCCCCAACAATTGATTTTTTGTAAATGGTTGCAAAAACCTAAGTGACATAAAATTCTGTAAAAAAGAGACTCAATTATCAATCTACATTAGACTTGTGTCACTTTAACTATAAACTTACTCACTCTACATAATACTGGAATATCTTGTCTGTGTCAAGTGCAAGCTGTAATAATCCTCCTCTTTAAATGTTACTTATTAAGATGATAAATTTATTATTGCTCAAAAAAATATATATAAACATAACACCATCAAATCACAAATAAAGAATTTTTTAATATAACAGCTTGTATTTTTATATTATAATATGTTTATGTCACTGATTATTACGCAAAAGAAGCGCCGACTATCAATCTGTAAAGATTCTCTACTAAATATTTTTTGTATCTATCAGATATTTGACCGCAGTGTATGTGTTTTTCCATCGCACTCCGGCCAGTTAGCCAATTGATGCCTCTGCTTCGTGTGGTTTCTAACACTTGTTTATATCTTATACTAATTCCAAATAAAAACCAACCAATCTTCGCGGTCTTTTGTTTGCGAGACTGCGTTGTCGTTCTCGGCGGGCGATAGCCCGCCTTCGTCCTCCGCCTTGTCTCACGAACAAAATCCTCGCAAATCTTGGTCACTTTTTAATTGGAATTAGTATTAGTTTGCTTTTTTTGAACATGAAAAAATCCCCTTATAGTAGGTCTTGAAATCTTTTTGCTATTTCAAGTGTCTACTATATGGGGATTATATCATTAATAGCAGCGGCTTAAATATTTCTGTAACTAGTTAAGAACATATATTTCAACTTGCCTACGGCCAAAGTTTATGCACTCGGATCTGGTGTTGAAGAACAAATCGGCGACTGTATTGTTATTGTAATTAACAAATCCGCCGGTGTCTGCCGCAATAGCATATCCGTATACATATTTACCATCGGTCGAAACGATATACAGTTTTGAACCATAAGGTATCACTTTGGGATCAACTGCAATATATCCGGGTCTTGGGGCAACTCCTGTAGAAGTTTTAGTTCCGGTATAATATGCAGTACCACTTCCGGTAACAACCTTAGAATAACTGATAGGTCGTCCGCTTACATCCAACTCGATTGGAGTGCTTGGCTCAATTTCCGAAATACAAGCTACTTTATCACTTGTCGATACCGCTTTTGTACCAACTGTTTGTGTACTATTAACTGGTTCCGTTACTAACTCTTCACTAACTAATGTTGTTTCTGTAACTACTCCGTTAACAAGCTTTTTACAATAGGTAACAAGCTTAACTCCATCAGCACCCTCTGTTACCGTTGTTTTCCCTTTGGCAATAGCAGACGAATAAACCGTTTCACTATTTTTCGGCACAGACTCCGAAAGAGTTTCATAAAGATAATCAACAGGTATTACATCAATTATGAGACCGGCTGATAGAGGATAATCCAAATCGTAATTAATCATATCGTCTTGGTCATGAGATACACCTGCTTGTTCTAATGCATCAGAGACTGTGCCTGAGGGTATTTTAACAACTGTTGTTTTATCTCCAACAGTAACTGCTACATCAAATAAACGGTTGATAGTTATTTCCGTTATTCCACCGTTTTTTAATGTTATAACTTGGTCTGAATCATCAACATCAACGCCAGCGGCCATAAGGATTGCAGATGCATCGGTACTCATCGTTCTGAATGTGAACGATGAATCACCTTCGTGAATTACAACTGTGTTTCTGAATGTGAAAAGCATCACAATTGCTACCGCCAACGTAACCAAAAATATAGTCAACGCAGTTTTTCTTAATAAAAATCCTCTTATTAATCTTGCTGTGCAATTACTTAACTTATTTAACATCGAATTCTCCTTTTCCGTTAATATGTGAAATTACAATCTCACTCAAGAGCATACAGTGGCGAACGGAAAAACTCACCACGTCCCCTGAAAGTAGCGTGCTTTTTAGCACTAAATAGATTATACTCACATATATGTAATGAGTCAACTCACTATGTCTGTTATGTTTGTGCAATATGCACAAATTATTAAGTGCTTACAAGTTGTTACAAAAGGTTACAAGCTTGTAATAATACCGTTTTTGGGCTATTATTGACATTTATTTCTAATTCATCTTGTGCAAGTAGACAAAATTTTGTGAATATATTTCACAAAATCTCGAGATTTCGGTGTGTTTTATACTGTTTTTTCCTTTAATGTAAGCTTTTGCGACTGTTTCTCTTCAAAAATGGCATTCTTGATTGTAATTTTTAATTAAAATAAGTATTAACATATTTTAAAAAACTTATACAAACCAACTTTTCATTAATAATATGCGAATTTAGGACAGGTTAGAACATATAAAAAAGCATTCCAAAAGTCATTTAAAACTTTGGAATGCTTTCCGTTTTACTATAAAATTATGTCGGCAGTTTTAATAATATCCGAATAAAAGGTGTCCATTATTTCTCGAGATAGGAACTGCTGCGGTGGTGCTTTTGGAAAATCTTTATTAATTACTTGGACTTTCAACTGCTCAATTTTTTGTTTAGAAACTGAATTGATATCAGCCGGAACAGATGTGATTAAAGCCGGAATTACATCATTTATCAGCCAATCACTTTGGAGCTGTGATTCCTCATATCCATGTAATTCGCTCCACCGCCTAGTCCTCAACATATCAGATTTGACACCCATTAATGTTAAGTACTTATATAAATACGGATTATAAAATCTGTCCCAGACAATATCGGTAATAATATGAAAGACATAACCTTTAAGATATGAAGGTTGGTATGATCTTTGATTGGCTTTATAAAAACTTTTTACGTTTTCTTGCCATAAATCAAGATCGTTTTCCCTTAAGTGAGCCGCCCATCTAATTGCCTTATCGGCAAATCTATCCACGCTCACCGCATCGGGTGCAATGCTACCGAGAAAGAACATTGAATGTTCATTTGCCGAAAGATTATCAGGTGC
>JAQVYP010000080.1 GCA_029004655.1 Oscillospiraceae bacterium
TTGTATTCGAAAACGAGTATTCCGGCGAGTTTTTCAACTCTGCATGGCGTCGATTCAGAAAGCGCAATGCCTTTGCCACGGCAATTACACAGAATGTGGAATATTTGCTTGATTCGGTGCTGGCTTCTTCTATGCTTTCCAACTCCGAGTTTGTCATGATGCTCAATCAGGCGGCTTCCGACCGTGAAAAGCTGGCGCAGCTTCTGAATATTTCGCCGGAGCAGATGAGCTATATTACCGGTGCAAAAGCGGGTTGCGGACTGCTCAAATATGGCTCGTCCCTTGTTCCGTTCGTCAATCAGTTTCCCAAAAATACAAAGCTGTATAAGCTAATGTCCACCAAGCCAAATGAAAAGTTTTTCTAAATCGAAAGCATAATTACGAATAAAAATTGTCCGAGGATATTCCGGAGAAGGTCTTTCCTTCCCCGGTTATCTTTTGGGCGGAAAGGAGGTCTGTATGCCGGACATTAAAAAACGTGAATCTCACAAAGGAACAATCAAAATTGTAGATAAGTCCGCCATTGCTTCCGAGCGTATGCGCGACACCTTTATTCGCACCAAAGAAAAGGCGGAGAATGGTTATTATCAGGACAGCTCCCACGATACACCGGAGGAATATGCTTCCGATCAGGCAACCGACAAGGCTGAATCCGCAGCAAGATATACGATATCTGCGGCAAATCGGTTTGGAAAAAATGCAACAAGAAAAACAATCCGTAGTATCAAAGAGCATCGGGCAAAAAAGGCGGCGCAAAACCCGACTTCTACGGAATTATCCATACAGCCGAATCCTGCCTGTTCCACCGGCGCTCCATACACGCGCTCTGCCACATCCGCACCAAAGCAGTTAGCAGAGAAATCCGGGCAAGCGGTCAAAACGACCAATAAGACCATAAAGCAGACGGCAAAAGGAACAATCAAGACCACGCAAAAATCCGTAAAAACGGCGGTCAGAACCGAAAAAGCCGCTATTAAAACGACACAGCAAACTGCAAAGGCGGCGGAGAAAACCGCAAAAGCATCGGTGAAAGCGGCACAAAAGGCGGCGCAGGCTGCCCGCGCTGCGGCAAAAGCAACTGTCGCGACCGTGAAAGCCGCCGTGAAAGCGACCATTGCGGCGGTCAAAGCAATCGTCGCCGGGACAAAGGCATTGATTGCCGCTATTGCTGCCGGAGGTTGGGTTGCCGTGGTAGTTATTATTGTGATATGTCTGATAGCCCTTATTGTAGGCTCTTGTTTCGGTATTTTCTTCTCAAATGAAGCAACACCGGGCGGAACACCGATGACGCAGGTTGTCGCACAGCTGAATACCGAATACTACGATAAGATTGAGCAGATAAAAGCCGGAAACAACTACGATGATGTTGAAGTTATTTCCAGCGACGGCGTTCAGGCGGTCAAGTGGAATGAGGTATTAGCTGTCTATGCTGTCAAGGTTACGACAGACGGGAACGGCACAGATGTCGTTACGATTACCGATGATAAAATTGCTATTCTGCGGCAGGTGCTATGGGATATGAACAATATCACTCATTCCTCAAAAACGGTTTCCAAAGAAGTTGATGTAACAGAAACAGGCGCGGACGGCAAGGAAACGATTGTTAAAAAGACAGTTTCTGAAAAAATACTGACGATAAATCTGACACATAAAAGCTATTCCGAAATGATAAGCGCTTACAGCTTTAATGCTGATCAGACAGAGCAACTGCAACTCTTGATGAGCCACGAATACACGTCCATGTGGGCTGAACTTCTCGGTGGTTATTCTGCTGGAACGGATGAAATTATCCTCTCTGGAGCTGATTGGAAACCGACTGATATTTTCTCTTGGGCGCTGCCAGAAAGCTTTTCTATTTCTTCACAGTTCGGCTATCGCTCCGATCCGTTTACGGGTGAAACAAAATTCCACGGTGGTCTTGATATTGCGGCTCCCGCGGGTACGCCGATTCTTGCGGCAGCGGACGGAACAGTCGAGGTTGCCAATGCAACGGATAACTGGGGTTACGGCTACGGGTATCATGTAAAAATACGGCATAACGACACTTACCAAACATTGTACGCGCATTGTTCGTCTATTGCAGTTGTAAACGGTCAAGAGGTCAAAAAAGGACAGGTTATTGCCTATGTGGGTACAACCGGAAATTCAACCGGAAATCATCTGCATTTTGAGGTTTACAAAGATGGAGAACGATCTAATCCTTTAAATTATTTTAAATAACCAGATAGGCTCTGGTGAACATGGACATCAGAGCCTATAAAATTAAAATATATTTTCAAAACATCTTAAATAATTATTCTTCAAATCAATTCAAGTCGTCGCAAACTAACACTATTAGAATTATACCAACTCTGTGTGAAACTGTATAGTGCCAATTTTTTACGATATACTAATACTAAAAGAGTTGAATTAACTCTCAATGTGTTTAGGAGGTGTGATTTATGGCAGACAAACGTATCGGACGCAGAATTCAGGCTTGCAGGGAAAAAAGAGGTTATACTCAGGATCAATTTTCAGAGATGATTGGTGTTACACCAAACTTTTTATCTGCTATCGAACGCGGCGTAAAATATCCGAGTATGGAAAATCTCATTAAGATTATTGAAACGCTGGATATTTCGTCAGATGAGATTTTTATTGATGTAATCAAATCTGGATATAAGATAAGGGCATCGAAAATTGCTGATGAAATGGACAACTTATCAGCTGAAGAACGATCTCGCATCTTTGCTGTTTTGGAGACACTTGTTAAAGAAGCAAAAAAGTAAAACTCATTTTAATTGAATATATGTACGAAAATCTGCAATATAAGAAATTGCAGATTTTTTATTTTTCTCCCACACTTCTACAACATTCGACACAACAGTGTAGTATACTATATCTATAAGAGTTGGTATAACACATATAGAATTACAAAAAAGGAAGTGATGAGCATGAATAATAAAACTTGCTGTTTCTTGGGAGATTAATCAAAGAACCGACTATTTAGAAATGAAAACGGTAATCGATGCAAAATACTTAAAGAACATTTGTATAATGAAATTCTTCGCATGATAACTCAGAATAATGTGACTTATTTTATTACGGGTATGGATCAGGGAATTCAAATTTATGGTGCAGAGATTGTACAAGAACTGAAAAAACAATGGTTTCAGATTACATTAGAATGTGCAATACCATATGAAGAACAAGCCGCAAATTGGAATGAGCCAATGCGTAACCGCTATTTTAAGATTATTAGACATTGCGATAGGGAAACACTTCTTCAAACACATTATTCGTCCGATAGCTTAAAAAAGCGCAGCAAATACATGGTCGACAATTCTGATTTTGCCATTGCTGTGTGGGACGATATAGCTTCTGACACAGGCAACGTTGTAAAATATGCCAAAGAAAAAAGTAAAGCAGTTGTAATTATCAATCCAAATGAAATATGAAGGAGAAGAGCAAAATGAAACTTATTACAGAAAGAAAAATTGATGAGCTGGGACGTATTGTCCTTCCCTCAGAAATCCGGAGCAAGTTGGGTATTACCTCAAAAAGTACAATTGGAATCTTTGAAGACAATGGCAATATTGTGCTAAAAAAGACTGAACCAAGCTGTAAGCTGTGCGGATCTACGAATCAAGTCAACGAAAATTTCTCTCTCTGTGCAGAGTGCATTGCAAAGGTAAAACAAAGCTAAAACATATACCGAGGAGAGCTTATTTTTTCAGATAAGCTCTTTTTTCTATGACTTTCGGATTTATATTTATTTAAAATGGTATTTGTTTAATTTATTTCAATATACGGAAAGCCGTCTGTGTTCAAAAACACAGGCGGCTTTTTTAACCATATAGTTTTTTACTATACGGTAGTTACCTTTTAAACGCCCTAATAGAGCGCATTTCTTTATTATATGACCATAAATTTGACTGTTAACAGAATGCAACTAATTGTTCCATATAGCCTCTCTTTAAATCAATAGAAGGATGAACATACCTCTCAAGTGTTATTTTCACATCCGAATGACCAAGTATCTCAGAAAGTGATTTAATGTCAAAGCCGCATTCAACAGCTCTGGTCGCAAAAGTATGTCGCAACGCATGAAAGGTGTAATCCGCAATACCACACTGCTTTATAACCGTCTTATATCTTTGGTAATAATTTCGTGGTTCGATATATTTATAATTTCCGGTAAGGATATAATCAAATTGCGATGCACTAACCTCCTTATGATTTAAAAGTTCACGCATAATAAATGCAGGTAGCGGAATTGTTCTTATAGACGAGTCTGTTTTAGGACGGTCGATCAAAATTTTTGTTTTGGATTTTGCATTTTTATCGGTATTTTTTACTCTCTGAATTGTGTGGCAAACCGAAAGAGTACTCTTTTCAAAATTTACGTCACACCAACGCAATGCACAAATCTCACCAATGCGCAATCCGGTGTATAGGCATATATAAATACCGAACAAGTAATTGCTCTCTGCATTTTTTGTGATAACTTCAAGCTTTTGTTGCTCCACTATAGTTAGGATTTCAATGTTTGGTTTTTCAGATTTGGGAATACTAACTGACAAAGTACCTTCGGGAAAATATTTCATCTCAACAGCATAACGTAAAATATGCTTCAATAATACCGTCA
This sequence comes from Oscillospiraceae bacterium, assembly GCA_029004655.1. Taxonomy (GTDB): domain Bacteria; phylum Bacillota; class Clostridia; order Oscillospirales; family Acutalibacteraceae; genus STF2-152. Next base: position 4,628 of record JAQVYP010000080.1, read on the forward strand.
TATCTTTTACCGTTTTTGTAGATAATCCGCCTTTTCCATCAAGGCGTCCATGATTTAATTTTTCATCTACAAATTGATCAATAAATGAATTGTCCAACTGATCAATAATTCTTTGTCCAAAGAACGGCTTAATATGTGTTTCAATCATTTCATGATAATGCGCATAGGAGGATTCTTTCACACGGTAGCGCTGACGCTTTAAAAAGTTGTCAAGCAAATAATCAAACCGAATATTATGAGAAGACGAAATCATAGACGCTTTTCTTAATTCATCAACTTTGTACTCTCGCTTTGCTTTTACCTCCGCATAGCTCTTTGCATAAACATATCCATAGCTCGTTTTCCCATTTTCCATTTTACCTGTTGCAAACCTGGCTTCCCAACGACCGTCTTTTCGTTTCCAAATGTTTTCGCCTCGTTTTGGCATAACAATAACACTCCTTTTCATTAATTTGTATATTGTCAGAGTATTGGTACGGAATAGTGACCGCATTTTTGACTGGAATCGCTTGCCTTTTGTAGCGTTTTTCCTCCGACAACACACAATTATAGTTAAACTTTTTTTGAATTCTGTAGCATATCATTGATTTTTCGACAAAATAATGCTATACTGATATCAAAATTAATGACTTTTATATTGTAGCGATAAGTTTTGCGCTATCACAAAGTAAAAAACTATATGGTTTTTTACTGCTTGTCATAATTATTGTACCCAAAAATATTGAAATCATGATGACAGGCAGAGAAACGGAGAAATTAAATGGTCATATTGAGTGAAAATGAAAAAATCAATATGTGCAAGACTCTTGCAAAGCATCTTCCGAAGCTTAGAGAACTACTAGGACTTTCACAAAAAGAGTTTGCAGAACGCTGCGGGATATCCGCGCCTCGGATTTCAGTGATTGAAAACGGACATCATACAATGTCTTGGGTACAGTTCTGCTCAATATTGTTTGTGTGTGTTGTAAATATGAGGACAAAAGAATATTTTTTTGCCAATGCGCTTCTTGATGCACGACTATTGCAATTTCTTCAGCAAAAAGATGAGAATATTATGCCGGACGTTAATCTTTCGGTAGATCGAGATATGTTGTATTTGTACGCAAAAAACTTTAATGACGCAGCATATAATGCAAGATCTAACGCAGTTGTTCCTCAGTACAATCCGCAGGTACAACTGGAACGAATAAAAATTTTGGACAAGACATCAAAAGACATTTTGTTTGAATATTTTCCAGACGAAGATTTATTCCTAATATCCTATATAAAACATGGAGAAACATTGATTAGAAACGAATACGCAAATTATTTTAATGAAGACATATACAAGCAATCAGTTCATCCGGATTCGTGCGCCATTTATAAACAAACAATCCAAGAAGCAACAAAAATTGTGCGCCATTCCTCTTTTGAGTATTTATCAAATATTGCGTTAAAAGATTATGCGTGGCATCGCTTGGTTTATAGCAGTGTTTGTGATGATACTGGAAAGATAATAAGTGTTGTGGGAAGATCGGAAAATGTTGATGCAGAAATCCGGCAGCGAAATACAGCCATGTTTATGGCTACAACCGATCTTCTGACAGGATTATTCAATAAGGCTGCGTTTTTATCCAAGGTTGCTGAAAAATTGAACAATACAAAAAAACTGTCACGGGTTATGTTAATGATTGACCTTGATAATTTTAAAAGTATTAATGATAACTACGGACATTTGATTGGTGACAGAATCCTTTCAGAAACAGCAAAAATACTTGGTCAAGTATGGAATTCAGAGGATATTATCGGAAGATTTGGCGGCGATGAGTTTGTTGTGTATACAGAATCGATCGACAAGTCAGAGCTGGAGAAAAAAATAATTCAGGTTAAAAGAGCTTTATTGGAAATAGAATCAGGTCTATATAAAATCACATGCAGTGTAGGAGCCTACACTACCGACTTCTCTGAAAGTGTATCAGAAATGCTTGAAAAAGCAGATGCAGATATGTACAAAGTAAAAAGGAGCGGCAGAAACGGATACAATATAAGTAACCGTTTAAGCGAGTGATGACATGGAAAAGAATAGCGGGCTTTACGGCAAGAAAATTCTTGTGGTAGATGATGTTAGTATCAATCGGAAAATAGTTAGAAATGTAATAACAGCGAGAGGTGGATCGGTTGTATGCGCTAAAAATGGAGCTGATGCTCTGAACCTATTTGAACAATCCTATTCTGGCGAATTTTCTGTAATATTAATGGATATCCGTATGCCTAAAATGGATGGATACGAAACCACCATTGCTATTCGTTCATCAAAACACTCAGACTCAGCAAGGATTCCGATCATTGCACTATCTTCCGAGAGACCAGAGGAAGTAGGTGATCTTTGCCTAAAATCTGGCATGAATCTGCATATGGAAAAACCGTTTTCTCCCGAAAAGTTAATTAGCGAGATAATTAAGTTAAGCAGCAAATGAATTTCGAGAAACTGTCGCCAATATGCAAGAGCATGAGTGACAGTTCCTCTTTTTTTAACGCTCCATTGTAAATTCCATATCAAATTGAAATAATCAAATATGGAGTAAAAATGAAGCCATATCTATTTACAAACGGCGAAAAAGGTGGTATAATGTAAAAGTATAAATATATTTGGAGGTGCTGAAAGTGGCAATACGATGTCGTCTATCCGTTCTGATGGGAGAAAAGCGCTATAACATTCAGGACGTGTACGAAAAAACAGGGCTTTCAAGAGGTACTATATCAAATTTGTATCACGATAAGATGCAGCGCATCGATTATGAAACTTTAAATAAGCTTTGTGAACTATTTGAGTGTTCTGTCGGTGATATTATTGAACATTATTCAGAATGAGTCCGTTTTATGGGACATGATGTTTGTTAAAATATAATGTAGGAGGTGATTGTCAATGTGGTGCAAGAACTGCAACAGAGAAACGAATAGCGATATTTGCGAACAATGCGGTAATGAGACGGAAGAAGATATTCCGTATGAAATATATTGGTGCGATGAATGCAAAGCACCTGTCATAAAAGCAGTCAATTCTATTGATAAAGATATTTGTCCTAAGTGCCATAAAAACACCATATATCTTTCGGCTGATTTGCGTCCTGTTTTTCCAGAAGAAAGACTTTTGTTTGAAATTTTGATTGGCAAGCCTCTTGCCTACATAAACAACAGTGTTTGGGCATCCAATAATAGATATTATGTTGATGGTAAGCCAACTGTCATAAGCAC
>JAQVYP010000081.1 GCA_029004655.1 Oscillospiraceae bacterium
CGTACATATCCTGCCTTTCGGCACCCGCAGCTTCAGCATATTTCTCAACCGTAATATATTCAACATCATCAGCCACAATTATGGCTATTTTAAGTTCTTTCAAGTTTTTTCTCCGCCTTACTATATACACTGGGTAATTGCAAAATTACGAATGCTCTCGATAATTTGTCACCGATTGTAACAGACTTTCAGGGAACCGTAATACTTATTATTATAATTGTAGGAAATAGTCTTTACTGTTCCGTTGGCTGTTCCGAAATAAGAGTAGAATTGCACCTATGTGTACGCACGACACAAGCGCAAGCTCATACTAATTCCAATTAAAAAGTGACCAAGATTTGCGAGGATTTTGTTTGTGAGACAAGGCGGAGGACGAAGGCGGGCTATCGCCCGCCGAGAACGACAACGCAGTCTCGCAAACAAAAGACCGCGAAGATTGGTTGATTTTTATTTGGAATTAGTATCAACGACCAAAAAAACAACAACATTCAACAAAGGCGGCTTTTACAAACGAAGCCGCCTTTGCCTGAATATTATTACTTTTATTTGAGTTTCTCGCCGCAAGCTGAGCAAAAACTTGCAGAATCGTAATTTGCAAATCCACATTTCGAGCAAACAACATTGCCCTTGCTTTCGGCAATTTTCTTTTTAAGGGCTACGAGGCGCTCGTTTTTTTCAACAAGCTGAGAAACTAGCTCTTTTGCTTCCTCTGCAGGTTCAAGACCATCTTCAACTAATTGATAATATATATTGCCAAGCGTTTCATAGTCTTTTGAAATCTGAGAGTTTAAAGTATCCGCATTTATTCTTAGCTTGCTTGTGTTAACAACTTCGTTTGTCTTTTTTTCGGCACAATCGAGAACTTCTTTTGCCTTTTCAAGAGCTCCTTCAAAAAATCCCACTATCAGCACGCCCTTCCTAAATTTATTTTGTAAGGTTATTATAGCACATAATTAAAATATTTCAATAATTCTCTTCAAACATACCACCGGAAATAAATTCACGGATAAGTGAATTAATCGGCACGAAATCCTGACTTATTGATACTACATCTTTAAGTCCGTAATTTATATCTTTTACATATGAACAATGTTCGCTATCCGTTGGTACTTTCTCAAGCAACTCTAAAATTCTGTCTTTCAAAACAGCCGGTTCATAACCGTGGAAAGTATCAAACTTATAGTCTGCAGTTTTTTTGAATTGATACAGATATTTTTCCTCGCCCAGCAGAACATTCGGCCACATTTTCAATGTATTTTCGGCTGAAGAATTTCGATATACGGAATCCCTTACTATTCGCCTGATAAGTCGCATTTGTCTGCCTGTTAATAATTGCTGTCCATCTTCGTTTAATGTGGAAGTAATGCTTATATAAAGCTTAAACAATTTTTCTCGTGGCAAATTTTCAAATAGGAGTGGGTTAAGGGCATGGATACCTTCAACAATTGCCAAACCGTTATCTTCAAGCTCTATTTGAATTCTTTTCTCACTTCTTTTGGCAACTTTAAAATCAAACCTTGGGATACTGCAAGCGCCTGTGTTGATAAGATCTTCAAAGGAACGATGAATTTCCTTGATATCCAACGAATGAACCGATTCAAAATCCGGATTACCCTTTTCATCAAGCGGCATTTTATTGATAGGTTGATAAAAATTATCAAGAGAAATCACATGAGTTTTAATATTCAGTTCTTCAAGATAATAACACAATATATGTGCTGTTGTTGTCTTACCCGAACCGGAAGGTCCGGCAAGCATAATGATTTTGTTGTTAGAGTCACTCTTAATCGTAGTTGCCAAATCAGCTATTCTTTTATGATATGCTTTTTCAGCAATGTCTATAAACTGCCCGGGGCTTGCTTTTAGTTCACTATTTATTTCAGAAACTGTATAATTCATAAAATTCACTTACCTTATTCTTTCGGTCGAGCATTGTGCCAAATTCATTTATATATTCATATGGATATTTATAATTGAAAATTCTTTCAATATTATTCCCATTTGGTTGACGGAGTTTAGTTACCGCTGACGCACCGCATGCAAGTATTGTATGGGTTTCGTCCATAATATATACATTGTAAAGTCCTTCATATCCCGGTTTTGCATACCCTACATTTTCAAGATTACCGACAGTTTTTCCCTGTCTGTACATATAATATGGCAATATGTTTGCCGCTGTCAGCCTTTCATAAGCCATTTTAACCATTCCGTCGGCAACTTTTCCTTGTTCAAGGCCAAAAAACGCATTTGCCTTTGTTAATGTGGAGGAGCGTTTCATCGATAGCGAATGAACGGTTATGCTTTGCGGTGAAAGCGCCAAGATTTGATCCAAAGTATTACTGAAGCTTTCTATTGTGTCCCCATAAAGCCCTGCAATCAAATCCATATTAATGTTTTGGAATCCAACATCGATTGCCAGTTTATATGCATCAATGGTCTGCTGTGCGGTATGTTTGCGCTCAATTGAACGCAGGACTTCGTCGTTCATTGTTTGTGGATTTATGCTGATGCGGGTTACTCCGGCATTTTTAATTGTTTGGAGCTTTTCATACGTTATAGTGTCCGGTCTGCCTGCCTCAACCGTATATTCCTCTAATGCCCGTAAATCAAAACATTCAGCGATTTTTGAAAACAGTTTTTCAAGCCCTACTGCTTCCAATGTGGTGGGTGTTCCTCCGCCGATATATATTGTTTGCAACTTCAAATTTGCTTTTTTTGCTAGCACAGCAGTATATTCAATTTCTTTGCAAAGCAGTTCCAAATATTCGGGTATTAGTTTTCCCGCATTTTCAATGGAATGTGATACAAATGAGCAATAATTGCAGCGGCTCGGGCAAAACGGAATTGCAACGTAAAGGCTGAATGATTGAGGGGTTGAGCGTGAAATAATTTTTTCTTCGTGGCTCAAACAGCGGTCACACAGCATTGCTTTGCTGTTAGATACAAGCAACTTTTCTTTTAAATATTTCATGCCCTGTTCTTTGCCCATTTCACTGTAAAGCCTTGATAATAGCTTTGCAGGCCGCACACCTGTTAATATGCCCCATTGAGGCTTGTATCCGGTGATTTCGTGCAGGCAGTCATGCAAAAGAGTGCAAAGTACCAGCTCGCTAGTGTTTTCATAATCTTCGGAGCTTAAGGCTATGGATTGCCGTCTTTCCGCCATTTGCCCATCAACCTTGACCGAAACATAAAGCTCGGCCAAGTCACCGTTAATGTACCGTGCTGTCAATACTCCGTCTTCGTCCGAATCCACAGTTACAAAGACAAATTTTTCAAACGGCATGAAAAGTCGGCATACTTTTTCGAGTTCATATTTAAAGCTATTGTTTATAATTGAAAATTTCATATATTGTTTACCATGTACGGATTGTTTCTTTTTTCCTTTTCGAGAGTGGTCGGTGTACCGTGCCCCGGATAGACAAAATAATCGTTATCTAAGGCTGACAGCTCATGAAGTGACTTCATCATTTTATTATAGTCACCGGTGGGAAAATCGGTTCTTCCAATTGAGCCGCAAAACAAAGTATCCCCCGAAAACAACAAGTTGTCTATCAAAAAGCACACGCCGCCATCCGTATGTCCCGGAGTGTGAATCACTTTTACTTCAATGTCACCAAACTTGAGCGTTTCGCCACCCTCAAGCAATATTTCAGACTGTTGACTAAGGTTTGGCTGAGTATATATATCATTCATCATGGTGCAAAGACTTTTTTCTGCATCGAAAAGAGCCTCGCTGTCAGCCTTGTGAATTGCAATTGGAGCATCCGTGAGTTCTTTTACTTGCGCAACTGCAGAAATGTGATCCACATGCCCATGTGTCAGCAGAATTCCCTTGATAATATTGCTGTTTTGCTCCACTTGCTGTCGAAGCTTCTCGGTCATAAAACCGGGGTCTATAATAACAGCCGATTGCTCGGAGCTGATAATATAACAGTTGGTGCAAAGTTGCCCAACCGAAAAAATTTTAACCTTCATTTATTGTCCCTTTCTCCGCTGCAATGTATCCAATGAAATAGTAATTGGCCCGTTTAGTTTTGCAGCAATTCTCATAGCTCCTCCAAATTGGCCGCACTGAACTTGTGACACGCCCTCGTTTTTTAAGCATTCTACAAACAGGTTATATAGCTTTTCGGCTTCCTGCGGTTCTTTAGCGTTTGAAAATGAGGGGCGGTTTCCTTTTTTTGTATCGGCACAAAGGGTAAAGTTTGAAACCACCAGCGCACTTCCGTTAATATCCAGCAATGAAAGGTTCATTTTGTCAAATTCATCACAGAAAACGCGAAGTTTGGAAACCTTTTTCGCCAAAATATCGCAGTCTTCTGTAGAATCATGGTTGAAAACACCGAGCAATACCAACAGACCTTGCCCAATGCTTCCAACTGTTTTTTTATCCACACTGACAGCAGCACTGTCAACGCGCTGAATTGTAGCTATCATAATTGCTCCGTCCTATGACTCAATATTAGTCTATTGTGAAACCGCGGAACGGTCAAGACCATTCCATACAAATTGCTGCATACTTTCTTGCAACCGGTATTGAGATATTAATTGTAGAGAACTGTCCAGATTATTCCGTAACCATGATTTCCTAATCCAATGAAAATTACTGATTTGTTCTTTCAACACTGATTATTCCTTGCAGCTTTTCAAGTTTAAGGCAAATGCCTCTTAAATGCTCCAAACTTTCAATGCTGATTGTAACATTAATAAAACAATTGCCGTCTTTAAGCTCTCTTGCGTTGACATTATGAATACTAACACGCATATTTGCCAGTGCAACAGTGACGTCAGCCAAAATTGCGGGACGGTCGAGTGCCAAAATTTTGAGTGATGCTTTAAATGTTTCGCTATGAGAATTTGCCCAATACGCCTTTATCCAACGTTCAGGCTCTTCACAAGTTTCAATAATTTTAGGCACATTGTTGCAGTCGCGTTTATGCACTGAAACTCCGTGGCCTCTTGTGATAAATCCAATAATCTGGTCACCTGGCAGAGGTGTGCAGCATTTAGAAAGCTTAATAAGGCAATTGTCTACGCCCTCTATAATAACGCCATCGGATGATTTTGTAAGTTTGTGCTCTGTTACATAATCTGAAATTTCAATTGGCTTCGCCGCTTTTTGCAGACGAGTATATTCTTCCTTAATTCTCGGAATAATACGGGACAGCGAAATTCCGCCGTAACCGATTGATGCAAAAAAATCTTCCAAACTGGCGCAGCGTTGTCTGCGGGCAATGTCTTCTAAGAAATTTTTCATTTCATCCTCAGGCATACGGATGGAATTGCGTGCAAATTCTTTTTCGATCTCTGCTTTGCCGTTGACGATATTTTCGGTTCGTCTTTCTTTTTTGAACCACGCGCGAATTTTATTGCGTGCCTGACTGGTTTTGGCAATATTCAACCAATCGCGGCTAGGGCCGTGTCCCGCCTGACTAGTGGTTAAGATTTCTATAATTTCGCCGGTTTTAATCTCGTGCGAAAGCTGCGCGATTCTGCCATCTACCTTGGCGCCGACCATTTTTGTTCCAACTGCCGAATGAATTGCATATGCAAAATCCACAATCGTTGAACCGACAGGCAAGTTAATAACATCGCCCTTTGGCGTAACAGCAAAAACGTCCTCTTGTGAAAGGTCAGTTTTAATGGTTTGGATAATATCCTCTGCATAATCGGAATCGTTTTGATTTTCCAAAATCTGACGAATCCAAGCCAATCTTTCTTCCATTTTTGAATTATTTTCAGTGATGCCCTCTTTATATTTCCAGTGAGCAGCGATACCGTATTCAGCAGTATGATGCATTTCCCAAGTCCTGATTTGAATTTCAAACGGAATACCCTCACGTCCGATAACCGTAGTGTGAAGTGATTGATACATATTTGGCTTAGGGGTGGAAATATAGTCTTTAAATCTGCCCGGAATCGGTCGGAACATATCATGCATAACGCCCAAAATGTTATAGCAGTTGTTGACCGTATCAGTGATAATACGAACCGCATAAATATCATAAATTTCGTCGAATGCCTTGCCCTGAACATACATTTTGCGGTAAATGCCGTGAATAGATTTAACTCTTCCCTCGATATAAACATCTGGCTCAATCGCAACGACACGAGTTCTGATTCTATCTTGAATATTATTTAAAAGCTGATCACGATATTGCTTTCTCGTTGCCAAAGACACTTCAATTTCGTGATACGCAATAGGGTCAAGATGAGCAATTGCCAAGTCCTCAAGCTCTTCCTTAAGCGCACGGATACCTAACCTGTGTGCAATCGGAGCATATACTTCGAGCGTTTCAAGAGACTTATCACGCTGTTTTTGTTCAGGCAAGGAGTTTAGCGTTCTCATGTTATGCAAACGGTCAGCAAGTTTTATGATGATAACACGAATATCCGCAGCCATTGCAATCAGCATTTTTCTTAAATTTTCTGCCTGCTGCTGCTCGCGTGATGACAAAGGAATCTTTCCAAGCTTTGTAACCCCATCAACAAGCATAGCAATTTCCTTGCCAAACTCTTTCTTTATATCGTCAAGACTAACATCAGTATCCTCCACAACGTCGTGCAGCAGTGCTGCCGCAATGGATTCTGTGTCCATTCCCATTGAAGCTATGATACAAGCGACCGAGAACGGATGCATATAAAACGGCTCGCCCGAAACTCTGTTTTGCCCAGTATGAGCACTGAAACATCTGTTAAAAGCCCGCTCAATAACATCACGGTCGTAATTTCCGCCGTGTTTGTCAATCAATTCCCAAAGCTCAGACAGCTTTTCCCTATCCTCAGTCATCTTTTACACCCTCTTCAATCAGGTTTAGTCTTTTTATTATTGTTGAATCTGACAAATTCACTTTGCCTGCAGCGTTGTTTAATAAAAGGTATGTAACATCATTTTCAGTGCTTTTTTCGATTATTCCCAGCTCATTTAAAACATCAATTGCAATTTTAACCTTTCCGATAGGAAGATTTTGGGACAATGTGTTTTTTGCCTTTTTAAGAGTCACTTTCCCTTTGCTTTTTGCAATATATTTATACAAAATCCCTGTTTCGGTGCGGTCAGGCGTGATTTGTGCAGCATCCTTAGACACTAATTCGCCTCGACAAAAGGATTCATAAATTCTAATTTGCTGTGCTGTTTTTTCTTGATCATTGCCAGATTTACGAATTGCTTTTACAAGAATGGAAGCACTCTCCCGACCTTTATATTCGTTTACCTCTAGGGTAACAGCAAGATCGACCGTATCACCGATTTCATGGCCGAACTGTTCCGCAGTTACTTTAAACATCAAAGCACTGACACATGAGCCATTTCGGGAAAGCCCGAGTTTCAAATGCTTTCCGCCGCCAAGTGGCGTGATATTTTCGAGCCTCATTGAAAACAACCCAAACACGGGATTAGGGTTGCCAACTCCAAATGGCGCCAATGCTTCAAGCGCTTTAACCAGATTTACATCAATTGCCGCAGGATTGAGTTTGCAGTCAAGCTTAAGCGTCAAAAAAGGCATTTCAAAATTGCGAGCAAATTCATTAATTGTTTTGCGGAATTCAGCTATATTGGTAACTTTCAGCGAAACTCCGGCCGCTAATTCGTGACCACCGAATCTTTCGGTCAAATTCTTTGCACTGCAAAGGCTTTCGAACAGAGAAAATCCCGGTATACTTCTTCCCGAGCCGACCGCCATTTCTCCGTCAACAGACAAAACGATACACGGCTTTGGATATTTCTCAACAATTTTTGATGCCGCAATGCCGATAATTCCCTGATGCCAACCGTCACCCTCGACAACAATAACTCTGTCGTAATTATATCTGTTTTTCTCTATTTTTGCACAAGCTTCATTTAC
>JAQVYP010000082.1 GCA_029004655.1 Oscillospiraceae bacterium
CCTTATTCATTTTGGAATTCTCAATCATTTTGACGGGGAGCGTGTTACTGGTAGTGACATAGTCATTATTGTAATTAATAACACTGACATTAAATTTGAAATTGCCTACATAGGTTATTTTAACGGGGATGGTTACTTTGACCTCACCGTTTTCCGGAATGGAGGCAATATTTCTTGTTTGATAAGCGTTTTGACCGAATTCATCTACGGGATAGGTCATGTTTCGACCTTCATCAAGTATCATCAGATAAGCTGCCAAATTGGTAAGCTCGTGATCGGTTAGATTTTTAACTGTAATTTCAATGTTTTCTTCACAAATCGGCTTGCTCTCAATACTTGTAGGTGACGTAATGGTAACACTCATTTCAGGCTTTGATGTTGTATCAGAAGCAGCAAAAACACTCATAGAACTGAAGCACAAGAGCAACACAACGAATAAAAGTGAAATAATTTTCTTCATCTTATTTTTCTCCCTTCAATGCAACCCTGCGGCTTGTGAAAATCATAAATGCCACACCGATTACCGCAAACAACAAAATCGGCATAATATACTGCATCTGTGAGAAAAAGGACAGCTTATCCGAAAGCATAGATTTCATCATATTAAAGCAGCTTGCCATGGGATCATATTTCAAAAAGAATGTGCCTACCGGCGACATTTTAAACAACCCCTGAATGAATGCCGGAAAGGTTAATATCAAAACAATTAATACAGAAGTCAGGATAGATGCTTTTGAGTTGCCCATTAAAACGGACAGTCCGATTGATATGCCGGTAAAAGCAAGCAACAATAAAATACCACAAAAAAATGTTACGAGGATTGCCTTTAAAACAAGTCCGGAACCAAGGCCGATTGCAATCAGATACGGAATTGATACAAGGCACAAAATAATACCGACAACAAGAACACCGAGAAATTTTGCAAGAGTTAAATTAAGCTTTGATATTGGGGTAAGCAGCAAGCTTTCAAGGGTGTTTTCTTCACGCTCTGAAGCAAAGGCAGAAGCACCAAGAACTGTAGAAATGGTAAGTGTAATGAGAAGCACCGCTTTGATTGCATATTGTAAAATGTCGTTTTGAGCGAGAACCGAACCTTCCTTAATGTTCATTACAAGAAAGCACAGAGCCGATAAAATGAATGCTGCTGCAACCATCATCCAGATACCTTTGTTCTCATATAAACTTTCTTTAAACTCTTTTTTGATGATAAATTTGTTCATTGCTTTGTCCCTCCCTGTGCAGTTTCGGTAGCTTTAAAGAATATGTCTTCCATGCTAAGCGATTTATGGGACATTTCTTTCAGATCAATATTGGCCATAAACAGTGTGCTCAGCATCTGATGCTTGACTTCGCCGATTTGTGTATCGGTAAGCCCACGAACAAACTTAACCTCCAGTTTATCTTCAAAGGGTGCAATACTGCGAATTCTTTCAATTCCATTTAACAAGGATACAGACTTGTCATTATCACTCGTTTGCAAAAGCATAGTGTAGTGTGCCATGTATTTGTTCTGTAGTTCTTTGATATTGCCTTGTTCCACAAGCACACCGTTTTTAATGATACAAACCTTATTACACATAACCTCAATATCCTTGAGTAGATGAGAAGTGATAAACACAGTGATATTATCGTTTTTATTAATATCAAGAAGAAGCTGTTGGATTTCCTTTTGGCCGCGAGGGTCAAGACCTAAAGTAGGCTCATCGAGAAAGATGACTTTCGGCTTATTGATTAGCGATTTTGCAATACCCAAACGCTGCTTCATGCCCCTTGAGAACTGACCCACAGTGACGTTCCTCTTTTCGCTAAGTCCGACCTTTTCAAGCAGATAGTTAATGTACTTGTCGTTGCTGTCCTTGCTGTTAAAAAGTGAATTGAAGTATTGCAGATATTCATTCGCAGTCATCCAGTAGTAATATCCGTGTGATTCCGGCACAACACCCACAACCCTTTTAATATCGATAGGGTTTTTGCGAATATCAATACCATTTATGATGACTTTGCCGTTTGTAGGCTCAAGCAGTCCGTCCAGCATACGGATGGTGGTAGTCTTTCCGGCACCGTTCGGACCGAGAAATCCGAATATATCACCCGCTTCAACGTGCAGGCTCAAATCACTGACTGCTTTAAAACCGTTCTTGTAGATTTTTTCAAGATGTTCGGTTTGTATCATCATGGTCACTCCTTATTTTTTTGATTGGAATTCAATTCTTTACCACAATGCGAGCAATAAAGATCCATTGGCTTTACCACAGTTCCGCATCCAGCACATTTAATCTGCATTTCAGCTCCGCAACTGCGACAGTATTTTGCTGATTTTTGATATGTGCCACAGTTTGGGCAAACATTCATAAAATTACGGACAATCAAAAATGCGATGACTGCGAGAACGTTGAAGAACAGACCGAGCGCAGTCCAAAGAAGTGAGGACATACCTGCTTTTACGGAAGCTTGAAACAGCCATGCTGCGATTATAAGCCAATATGCAAGTGCAAACAAACCACAAATGCCAATATAACTGCAAAGAGCTATTTTCATTCCTGTTGATGGCTTTGTAAACTGTGCTGAATCAAAAAATTCATGGTCGTTGTTTTCAGACTTGCCGTAATGTTCACCGTCTTCTTCTTGGTTTTCTTCTTGGTTTTCTTTTTGGTTATATTTTTCGTTATCCTCTGTTAGTTGTTCCTGCTGCTCATTTGTAAGTTCGTTCTGGTCCTCTTTTTGACTGTAAGTGATGATTTCGCTAATTTGCGTCCTGAAGGTAACGCCGACTGCAACTCCACCAAGGAGGATGACAGTGAGTGCAATGATAATAAAACGCACCCCAGCCTTTTTAAAGTTCATGCTCATTACCCGATTTTGTAATTTGCTCATTTTTTTATCTCCATTCTTTCTATAGTTGGTTACAAAAATAATCCGCTTGCCAACTGGTATGTACCCAGTATAGCGAAGCGGATTAAACTGTATCTTTATTAATGTTAAACTGAAGATAAACTTTACGCCTTGAAACGGTAGCCTGCACCCCAGACTGTTTGAATGTATCGAGGATTTTTGGGCTCTGCTTCAATTTTTTCACGCAAACGGTTGATATGGACGGCAACGGTTGCGTTATCTCCCATAGCTTCCATACCCCAAATACGCTCATACAGCGTTTCAGCATTGAAAACCATATCAACATTCAGGATAAGAAATAAGAGAAGCTCATATTCTTTATTTTTTAGCTCCACCTCACGGTCATCAACATAAACACGGTGTGTCCCTGTGTTGATTCGTATATTGCCAATGCTTATTTGTGTGGGAACAGTCTGACCAGTCTTTTTGAGTCTTGCATACTGGGAAAGATGTGACTTTACCCGTGCAACCAACACACTGGGCGAAAACGGTTTTTCAATATAATCATCCGCACCAAGCCCAAGACCACGGATTTTATCAATATCCTCCCGCCGTGCGGTAACCATCAGAATCGGAATATCCAGTGATTCACGGAGCTTGCGACAAATGGTAAAGCCATCCATGCCGGGAAGCATTAAATCAAGCAAAATCAAATCAAATCCGCCGACAAGCGCCTTTTTTAGCCCCTCTTTACCGTCTGTTACGATCTCCACCTCGAAATGGTCGATCTCAAGATAATCACGCTCAATTGCGGCAATATCAATATCGTCCTCAATAATCAGTATTTTTTCCATTTATTTTACCACCTTTGGCAGACAGATAATAATATTCAGTCCGCCGGTTTTGCAATTTTCAGCCATAATTGTTCCATTCATTCTTGCAATAGCATTGGCAGCGATCGCAAGTCCAAGACCGCTTCCTCGATTGGGATTTTGCCGTGATGGGTCACAGCGATAAAACACCTCAAACAAATGGGGCAAGGCTTCTTCCGGCACGCCCGGACCGTCATCACAAAGTGAAAGGCGGTAACTGCCGTTTTCCTCGCGCAGCGATATGATTAGTGTACCAATTTCCATTGTTTTATATTTCAAGCTGTTTTCGATGATATTGACCAGCACCCGGCGAAGCTGATCAGGATCAGCGGATACTGTTGCCGGAATTAACTTGTTAGCGGAAATGATAAGTCCTTTTTCTTCATATTCCGCTCCAATGGCTTGCACAAGACAACGTACTTCCTCATCAAGCCGTAGGATTTCAAGATTATCAGGATAATCGCCTAACTCCATTTTGGAGAACAAAAAGATTTTTGCTACCATGCGATCGATATCGTCCGATTTACTTTTGATTGTCTCGAGATATTTCCGTTGTGCCTCCGATGTTTTTGCAACTCCATCCAGCAATCCCTCCACATAAGCACGAATAGAAGTAAGTGGGCTGCGAATGTCATGAGATATTCCGGCAAGCAGTTCCTTGCGGCTTTGTTCGTGTTGCTGTGATCGTTCAACAGAAGTCTTTAGTCTTGCTGCCATTTCGTTAAACTCTTCGCATACGGGAGCAAACTCATCCTTTGGCGTATAATTAATCCGATAATCCAGGTTGCCGTCACTGATCTGAGCGACACCGTTTGCAAGAATGTCAAGTGGGGTCTCGATTTTCTTGAAAACGAACTTTGTCAGAAAGCGATTGGTCAGCAGAATTGAGATAAGAATACCGAGTAATAACACAACAAAGGCAATAATGCAAACAATTTTTAATGTCGTATATGACAGTTCCACCGGAGTTGTAAAAATCTCAATATGGTATGTTATATTATCGATCACGACTTGACGGACATACACCTCACGTGTACCGTTGGAAATGTATCCTTCACCGCCAATTTCTGAAATGCCGTTAAGCAGCGTGCTGTCCGAATCTGATTTTTCACCATAGCTGTATATGGTCTCATCTTCGGTTTTTACAGACAAAGCAATCGTTCTATTATTCAGTAAACGAGCAAGTTCAGGCAGCTCGTCAAGCTTATGATTGTTTGGTGTATCTTTTAATGATTTTTCAATGGTAGATGCAATGCCGGGAGCAAGCCTATAAAAGCTCTCACTGTCTTCAAAGCCAATTCCAGAACCATTAGTGACTGTAAACCAAATGATACCGACGGAAGCGGCAGCGATAACTATGGTGATAAATACCGGCACAAGAATCATCAGAATATTGGATACAACTAACCTTTTCTTTATGGTCATGGCAGCGCTTCGCCTCACTTTCATAATCAAAATATATCATAAAAATTCGTTCATGTCTTAAACTGCAAATAAACAAACAGTAAAAGCAAAATAATTATTAAAGTCAACTTATTGTTGCAATTTAATAAGAATATTTATTCTAAAATTTAAAGATAAGCAGCATTGTACCAAGAATTAAAAAAGCCAATCCAAGTAGTGATTTTTTCGAAAGCTTTTCTTTTAAGAATACATAAGCAAACACAACAGTCACTAAAATACTGAGTTTATCAATTGGTGCAACAATGCTTGCCTGTCCGTCCTTCAAGGCCCTATAATAAAACAGCCATGAAAAACCTGTTGCAAAACCGGACAGTAAAATAAATATCCAGCTTTTTTTGTCAATCTTTTTAATATCGTGTTGTTTACCCTCAAAAAATACTATGCCCCATGCCATGATTAAAACAACAATGGTACGGATAGCTGTGCCTAAATTTGATTCCACATTCTCAATTCCCACTTTGCCGAGAATTGAGGTGAGTGCCGCAAACACAGCGGATAAAGCAGCGTAAACAAACCATTTACGGTCTTTCACTTCTTTTTGTTCAAACTGCTTTTTCTGTATCATTAAATATGTGCCAATTGCAATTGCACACATTCCGATGAGTTTATTTGCAGTTGGCGTTTCACCCAAAAAGGTAAATGCCAAAAGCATAGTAAGCACGGTACTTGATTTATCTATTGGAGCAACCTTATTAACGTCACCGAGCTGTAAGGCTTTGAAATAACAAATCCACGATGCCCCTGTGGAGAGTCCGGACAAAATAAGAAAGACAAGACTTTTTGATCCGATATCACCGATTGTACCTTGCGAGCCGACCACAAATACTATCAGCCACGCAAATAACAGTACAATGATAGTTCGAAGTGCCGTTGCTAAATGAGAATTAGTACTTTTAATACCGATTTTCGCAAGTATACATGTGATTCCGGCAAACAATGCCGAAAGAAATGCAAAAACAATCCACAAAACCTATCACCTCTATATTATTAAATACTTAGCCCTGAGCAAAATAGAAAACGACCAGGGAACACGGGCAAAAAGCGGCTCAGGAAAAACGCAAATCACCCAGAAATATATAGAAAACGGTCATCAAATATGGTATAATCTATTTACCACAACAAACCAAAGGAGATGACTGTTATCTACCGACAATTAATAATAGACGACATATCGCTGTTCACATCACAGCCCAAAAGCAAATACTATGATGAACTGTTCAGTCATCTAAGGCTTGATGGTATACCGGACCGTAATTGTGCGATGGGTCGTTACGGATATTCGCGGCACGCCATGATATGTGCGTTTATCGTAATGAAATGCGAAGGCTTCGAGTACATAACCGACCTCGTAGACTACCTTAATAACAACCTTCTGATAGCGTACTATTGCGGTTTCGACATAAGGAAGCCATTACCGAAGTATCATGCTTTCGAGCGGTTTATCAAGAATTATGACAATGATATCCTGCGCGGTCTGATGGAAGAACAGGTAAAGCGATTGTATGAACATGGTATACTCGATACTTCATTCATAGCGATTGATTCCACTCCGATTGCAGCCAGCACAAAACAAAACAACCCCAAATCCTTTGCCAAGAACAAGTTTGCCAAGGATAATCAGCCAAAGAACGATAAGGACTGTAAGCTTGGTGTTCATACGGCATCAAACCAGCATAATGAAAAGAATTACGAGTTTTACTGGGGCTACAAGAATCACATCATTGTAGACTGTATCAGCGGCTTGCCGCTATTTGAGTATACAACCGGTGCAAACGTCAACGATGGTTCTGTCGCTCCGGAGCTTCTCGAAAAGCTTAATGCTGTGCTTTCGATAAAGGAATGTACCTTCATCGCCGACAAGGGTTACGACTGCAAGCAGATATACAACACTGTCAAAAATGTGTATGAGGGCGAGTGCTATATTCCCTTGAATAAGCGCGGCACCAAGAATCCTAATAAGATGCCGTGCGGTAACATTATCTGTGACGCCGGTTTCGCCATGCACAAGGATGGCAAGGACAAATCCGGAGGACGGCTGCGACAGAAATACTGCTGTCCTTTCAAGAGTTCATGTGACGATACAGCCTGCACCTGTGCTCATAAGAACTATTTCAACGGTAAAAAGAACCGCGGCTGCACGAAATATGTTACCATTCCCGATGATTATCGCCTTAGCATTGACAGGGACTGTTTGTCATTCAAGCAAATCTATGCTATGCGTACTGAGATTGAGCGTTATAATTCCAGATTCAAACAGACCGGTCAGGAACGCATGTGGGTTCACGGTGAAAACGCTGTACGTAACATTGCTTCTATCGCTCATATTGCTTTGCTTGCTGTCGCTCAAGCTGCGGTTGTCACTCGAAAATGTAATTCGATTTTATCTAAA
The DNA here is from genome assembly GCA_029004655.1 of Oscillospiraceae bacterium. Lineage (GTDB taxonomy): Bacteria > Bacillota > Clostridia > Oscillospirales > Acutalibacteraceae > STF2-152. The sequence goes on from JAQVYP010000082.1 coordinate 7,558, forward strand.
AAATCTCTCATGAGAATTGGTTGAACCAATACATTCCCATATATTACTAAATTATGCTCCGCTATATTCGGAGCTTTTTGTCGTTCATTCCATTTTATCCCATTTGCGTTGTTTCTCTATTTCGCTCATGTCTATTAAATACTTATTATTATATCATAAAATTATGAAAACTTCCACACTGTTGTGTATTTATTTATGTAGGACTCATCGACGGGATTAGCTCGGCCTTTGGCGGGCTCGCTTCTGCAGGCAATTCGAA
>JAQVYP010000083.1 GCA_029004655.1 Oscillospiraceae bacterium
TGCCGGGTGCGGCTCCGCCTTTTAATACAAGAACGATTTGAATACACTCAAGGCGGTATGAGAAACCGGCTGATCCGGCGATTTCACCATTCTTTGCCCAGCCCATCCAACCGTAGTCCTGAACATGAACTCTATAATAAATATCATACTGTTTTGATACTTCTCCTGAAAGGCTGATTACGATTCCTTCAAGTCTTTTTGCCTTGCCTGTTGTTCCACTCAAAGCACCGTCTGAAACCGAATTCATCCATCCGATGTCCTGAACATGGGTTGAATACGAAACACTTCCGCTTGGCAGTTGAGTGCTTAATTTAATATTTATGCCTTCAAGTCTCAAACTCTTCCCTGTTGTGCCGCTCAATTTACCGTCCCCGGAAAATCCTTGCCAACCGATATCTTGAACATGAGTTCTATATGTTATTAAGCTGTTTCCGTAGGCACTAACAAACGAATTAGACGTATCATAACTTACACTATTCTTCTTTACAACCGCAATTTCAATTGCTTCAAGACGTTTGGATAGCCCTTCAGTGCCTGCTGCTCGGCCATTTTTTGCCCAACTAAGCCAACCATAGTCTTGCGCATGCACTCGATAGTAAACATCGTAAAGTTCCGCTTCGGTTCCTGTTAATTCGATTTTTATAGCTTCCAATCTCTTTGACAGTCCCTCTGTGCCGCTCATTGCTCCGTCGGATACATAACCCTGCCAGCCAATGTCTTGCAAATGCGTTGAATATTTTATTCCTAAATTGCTGTTGTTCTGTACAGTGATTTTTATACCTTCAAGCCGCTTTAACTCACCTGTCGTGCCGCTCAATGCGCCATCACTGACAACCGTCTGCCACCCATAATCTTGAAGATGGGATTTATAACTGACAGATACAATTTTGGAAATAGGTGATTGACAATTAACACTTATTGTGTATATCCTTGTTGAACCGTTTGTTGCCGTTACCGAAATATTTATATTATTATCACCATAGCTTAATCCAATGTTTCCCGCACCGCTTACAGCTGCGCCGCTATCACTTGCCACTGCGTTAACAGTAACGTTTGAAACATCACTGCTAACAATTGCATTATAAGAATAATTATAACGGTCAAATGATTGACTTAGGACAGCACCCGACACTGATAGACTTGAAAGTAAATTATTGTTATTGCCACTTGCTGTTGGTTTGGAAACAGCGGAGGACGGCATATTGTTATAAACAGGAATGCTGAACGAAATAGCCTCGGATTTCAACTGCTCTGCTGTATATGCTGACTTTAATTTTGCGCCCTCACTACATGGTGCCATAACATTAGTCATATATTGGTGATAATACAGTCCGCTTACTGTATTGACAACATTGAACTTCTGAAAATACAAGGTGTTCTGCTCCTTGTATATGTAATTTTCTCCAAGGAATACAGCACCGCCTAAAATAGCTTCATAAGCAGTGTCCCAACCTTGTGCTTTTGCATATATTGCGCCATTGGTACAGGCATCATTTCCGCCTCCTGCAGCGGCTTTTATGTTAAAGAAGTTGTAATATCCTTCATAGCCTGGAGTCGTTCCTGTTCCAATAGAATTGCCGGTTTCTCCCTGCTCCTGCGCAACTCTCGATGCAAGCATATACGCACTTACATTGGCCTCTTTTGCCGCACTTACAATTGCGCCGGCATATGGATACATAAATAATCCGTTTAAAATATTTTTAACTCCGTCAACGGTTTCTGAATCTGAAAAACCAAACGATTTAAACTGAAATACATTTGTAGAACCCAACATATTGCGTGGATCCATATAATATGAAATTAAATCGGATGATGCAGTGACCCAACCGCCTGTATCAACAATGACAGAGCTGTTGGATGACCAGTCATATGCGCCTTTTTCATAAGATTTCCAGGAATCGGAATAGCTGTTTGGAATCGTATTTCTTTTCACAACACTTTCGTTTGAAATGACGGTGCTCCAATCAAGCCCTGTCTGCTTTGCCGTAAACGCCCAAGCGGGATATTGAGTATGCAACTGCTGCAGCGCCGGCCAATAGCTTTCAGGAAATCCTTGATTTGCTAAATATGTATTATAATCCGCAGGAGGAACATAATCACCCGTAACCGAAATATAAGCTGAGGACACATATCCGTATGAATTGTTATAGGAAATTTTGTACCAGCCTGACGATGGTTGTGAATATATAAGAACCTGATTACCGTTGCTTAATTTTCCTATCGCAGTATGGCTAGTGCCGGGCCCGCTCCTGACATTAAGAGAGGTATCAATTCCAACGACCACGCCAACCTTTGTTATTTCTTCGGCATTACTTATTACCGTGAATGATAAAGTCAAACATATTATCAAAAAAATTGTCAACCAACTTCTTATACATCTTCTTGATTTAATCAATAGCATTTTTATCCTCTTTTCAACATTTTTCTATACAATTTTAGTTTAGTATCTAATGTGCGTTATGTCAACTGAAAATGATTAAATTTTTAAAAATTAATAAATTGTTAGCCACTAGAAACAAAGTTTACCATATTTAGACCGTTGAATCCAATCAAAATGTAATAATACTATATGATTTTTAATTGTTTATATAAAAAGTCCCGAGAGCTTTTCTGCTTTCGGGACTTTGTTGTTTTATTCTGCTGATGAAGTCATAGACGACGTTATTTCCGATGCTGTTTCTGTATTTGGAATCTGCATTCCGGCATGGTCAATATGATAATTTTCTTTGTATATTAAATTAGAAATCAACTCAAATGTGTAGCCCTTTGCAATCAGTTGCTCTAATATTCCCGGCAGCGCAGCCGGTGTGTTGTCAGCATCATTATGAAATAGCACAATCGAGCCATCTTTAACTTTATTTACAACATAATTTGTTATTGTTTCGACTGTTGCTGATTCCTGCCAATCTCGGCTGTCAACATCCCATTGAATTGTATACATGTCAAGGTTTTCTACCGTTTCAACGACGGCGTTGTTATAATCCCCGAATGGGCACCGGAACAATGTGGGAGTTTGACCGGTAATTTTTGCAATTTTTTCGTTACAATTTTTCAATTCTTCTATCATTTGTTCTTTGCTAAGCTTCGGCATGTGCGGATGTGTGCTGGAATGGTTTTGAATTTGATGCCCGGCGTCAGACAATTGCTTAACCGATTCCGGATATTTATCTACCCACTCCGCTACCACAAAGAACGTCGCCTTGACATTATAATTCGCTAAAATATCAATAAGCGTCCCTGTGTCGTCATTACCCCATGCTGCATCAAATGAAATTGCAATTTTTTTAGCATCGTTTTGAACGCAGTAAATCGGAAGCCGTCTGTTTTGCTTGGCAAACACGTTGAGCGTAAATCCTGCGGTCAGAGCAACAGCAACAATTACAGACAATGTAACCATGATTTGCTTTTTTGTTATTATAAAATACCTCATCTGATATTCCCTCCCAAGATGTCTTCATGTAATAATATGTATTGATAGGTGGATTTTATAACTTTTGTGATATATTTTGTCATCTGCTCGTCCAAAATATTTGCAATATAACAAAATTACTTTAATTCTTTAAATGATGTTTGCAATAGTATTGTTTTTTGTGTATAATCTAATATGTATTATTGTAATGCAAAAACACTTTTGCTGTGCCATAAAAAGCAATGTTTTGTTGCAAAACAGAAATAATTGGTTCAATATTATTCATTCTGTTCATTGTTTAATATTTCCCTGTTTTTATCATCTGCAACAAACGGCAATTTTTTTATAATGCACTTTGTGCGTTTGGAAATTTGCTATTTAAATTATTTGTGCCGAAGCACAGCGGCAGAATGGAGCTTGAAATGATTAAAGCTATTGTTGGCGCTAACTGGGGCGACGAGGGCAAAGGCAAAATAACCGATATGCTTTCCACAGAGTCCGATATTGTTATTCGGTTTCAGGGCGGTGCGAATGCAGGTCACACCATCAAAAATAAGTATGGTAAATTTGCTCTGCACATGCTTCCATCTGGCGCATTTAACCAGAATGTAATCAACTGCATCGGCGGCGGCGTTGCACTTAATATTCCACAGCTTGTAAAAGAAATTAACGAAGTTGTCGGGCGTTCGGTTCCCGCTCCAAAGCTTATGATTTCAAATCGTGCACAAATGGTTATGCCTTATCATATTCTTTTCGATCAATATGAAGAAGAACGATTGGGCAAAAACAGTTTTGGATCAACAAAATCCGGAATTGCTCCTTTCTATTCAGATAAATATTCAAAAATTGGCTTCCAAGTATGTGAATTATTCGATGAAGTTGCATTAAAGAAAAAGCTTGCATCCGTTTTGGAAGTTAAAAACATTCTTCTTAAAAATCTCTACAATAAGCCTGAAATTTCCGTCCTTGAAATTTTCAACGAAATGATGAAATGGCGCGAAGCTATTAAAGATTATGTTGGCGATACACACACTTTGTTGCGTGACGCTGAAAAATCTGGCAAAACTATTCTTTTAGAGGGCCAGTTGGGTGCTTTAAAAGATCCTGATCATGGCATTTATCCTATGGTTACATCTTCTTCCACACTAGCTGGATACGGCACTGTTGGTGCGGGTGTTCCTCCATATGCAATTAAAGAAGTTATTACTGTTGTTAAAGCATATTCAAGTGCAGTAGGAGCCGGTGCTTTTGTCAGCGAGATTTTTGGCAAAGAAGCCGAACTTATGAGAAATAACGGTGCTGACGGCGGCGAATATGGCGCAACTACGGGCAGACCAAGACGTATGGGTTGGTTTGATGCCGTTGCAACTCGTTATGGGTGTGAAGTTCAGGGTGCAACCTCTGTTGTATTAACCGTTGTTGATGCATTGGGATATCTTGATGAAATCCCGATTTGCACAGGATATGAAATTGACGGGGTTGTTACAAAGGAATTCCCTGTAACTCCATTGCTTGAAAAAGCAAAGCCTGTTTTAACAGTCCTTCCCGGCTGGAAATGCGATGTTGACGGAATCCGCAAATATGAAGATCTACCGGAAAATTGCAGAAATTACATTGAATTTATTGAAAAAGAAATCGGCGTGCCGATTAGTATGGTATCTAATGGACCAGAGCGTGAAGCTATTATATTAAGATAATTTATAAAGCTTTGCTCACACATAAAAGGAAACGAGGCTCTATTAATGTTTGATTCTATCCACGAAGAATGTGGAGTTTTTGGAATATGGGAACCTCACACCTCCGATGTTGCAAAAACCACCTATCTTGCGCTTTATGCATTACAGCACCGTGGTCAAGAAAGTTGCGGTATTGCTGTAAATGATGATGGTGTTATCACACACTATCGTGATAATGGTCTTGTGCCGGATGTTTTCACTGCCGAAAACTTGAATAAGCTTGGCAAAGGTAACATCGCTGTCGGGCATGTGAGATATTCCACAACCGGTGGTGTTAATCGTGCCAATGCTCAACCTTTGGATATTCGTCACGTCAAAGGTAATTTGGCTTTGGCTCATAATGGAAATCTTACCAATGCGGACGAGCTTCGCAATAAATATGAAATGAACGGTGCTATTTTTCACGGCACAAATGACACCGAAGTAATAGCTTATTCTATTACCAATGCACGTCTTCGCACGCCTTCCATCGAGAAGGCTATCGAGTGCTCAATGCATGAACTCAAGGGCGCTTACTCCTTGGTTTTAATGTCGGCTACCAAGCTTATTGCCGCCAGAGATCCAAATGGTTTCAGACCTCTTTGTCTTGGAAAAACAGAAGATGGCGCTTATGTCTTTGCTTCAGAAAGCTGTGCACTTGATACAATTAACGCCACGCTTGTTCGCGACTTGCTGCCCGGTGAAATTGTAATAGTAAAAGGCGGAGAAATCATATCAATAAAAACTCATTGTGGCGGAAAAGGCAGCATGTGTGTGTTTGAATTCATATATTTTGCACGTCCGGACAGCGAGATTGAGGGTGTCAGTGTTCACCATGCAAGAATTCATGCAGGTGAATTATTGGCTCGTGAACATCCGGTACCTGCCGATGTTGTTATAGGTGTTCCGAATTCCGGTTTGGACGCCGCGATGGGTTATGCAAAAGAGTCCGGCATTCCTTATGCAATTGGATTTATTAAGAACAATTACGTTGGCCGCAGTTTCATTCAGCCAACACAAGGTCAGCGTGAAGACGCTGTCCGTGTAAAGTTAAATGTTCTTAGAGCCAATATTGCAGGTAAACGTGTTATAATGGTTGATGATTCTATTGTTCGCGGTACCACAAGTGCCAGAATTGTTAAGCTACTTCGCGATGCAGGAGCAACAGAAGTGCATATTAGAATTTCCTCTCCCCCATTTGTCAGCCCTTGTTATTTCGGTACCGATATCGACAGCACTGACAAGCTGATTGCTTGCCGTTTGGATTCGTGTGATAAAATCGCAGCGGAAATCGGTGCAGATACACTTGGCTATTTAAGCGTTAAGAGCATTCACGAAATGGCACAGGGAGCGAAAATTAAATTTTGCGACGGATGTTTCACCGGTGTTTATCCTGTTGCGATTCCTACAAGCAGTATAAAAAATAAATTTGAGAGTAAAATAAGCGATAATCGCTAATAATTGCAATATTAAAAGGCTCCGCTTCTATGATAGGCGAGCCTTTTGCTATATTATTATTAGGAGTAATACATAAGTCAATTGCAAAACATCAATATTAATTATTATTGTAGGGAACAGTCTTGACTGCTCTGTTGACTTTTCCTAAATAAGAGTCTTGCAATTGAATATGAATACTATATTTTTGGAGGAAATGGGGCTTTTGTATGAATTTTAATATTAATGAAAAAAGTGGACATGCTGAAGGCTTTTGCATGATAAAAAGTGCAGAAAAGAAAACCACTGCGAAAGGTATTGTATACCTTGATTTGATTTTGAGCGATGCTTCCGGCGAAATACCGGGCAAGATTTGGGATTATACCGAAAGTGCCTTTGGTGAATATGTTTGCGGAGATATCGTTAAGATACGTGGGCTTATTTCCCAATATAATGGTGCCGATCAGATTAAACTTGACCGTATACGCAAAAGCGTGCAAGCGGACAATGTAAATGTCGAGGATTTTGTTCCCAGTTCGGAATACAGCGGAGAAAGAATGTTTAATGAGCTGCGTTCAACCGCCGATGAATTTAAAGATAAAGACATATCTAGTATTGTAATTTATCTTTTGGATAAGTATAAAGACAAGCTGCTTTACTGGCCTGCGGCGTTCAAATTGCACCATGCCATGCGTGGAGGCCTTTTATATCACACTTTATCTATCGTAAAACTGGCGCAAAATTTGTGTTCAATCTATCCGTTTGTGGATAAGGATTTACTTGTAGCCGGCGCAATCCTTCACGACATTGCAAAAACCGATGAATTCGAAGTCACCTCTTTCGGAGTTGCCAGTGGCTACACAAATGAAGGAAACCTTATCGGTCATCTGGCAAAAGGCGCTATTTTAATAGAAGCTGCTGCCAAAGAAATAAATACACCTGATAATATAAAGATACTGTTGCAACACATGGTATTGTCGCATCATGGAGAACCCGAATTCGGTGCCGCAGTGCGTCCGCAGTTTATCGAAGCAGAATTGCTCAGCGAGTTGGATATGATGGATGCAAGAATATACGAAATGGCCGAAGCCGTATATGCAACAGATGAAGGCACATTCAGCAACAGAGTGTGGGCTCTTGACAATCGCAAGCTGTTCAACCATGGCAGAATGACCGG
>JAQVYP010000084.1 GCA_029004655.1 Oscillospiraceae bacterium
GATTCAGCATAGGCTACCATATCGGCGCCAAGTGCAGCTTCAATCACATGATAGAAACCAAGCTTTTTAATGCCGCTAATAACCTGTCCCAGTTTTGCATAGGTAAATTGACTGGAAATAGATGGTGCTACCACTGCATAAAGTTTATATTTTTCATTATTCTCGCTTTTCTTAATAAGATTAATAACATCAAGAATAAAGGATTTATCCATTATGGCACCAAACGGACATTGATATACACATGCACCACAGGAAGTGCATTTATTATTATCAATATGTGCTGCTTTTGTTTCTTCACTCGTAGAAATAGCCTTGATTTTACATGCATTTTGGCAAGGACGTTTACGATTGGCAATAGAACTATAAGGACAAACCTTTGCACAAAGTCCACAATCAACGCATTTTGATTTATCAATATGCGCCTTTTGATGGCTGTCGAAGCTGATAGCGCCCCTCCTACATACTTCTTCACAATGGTGAGCTATACAGCCACGGCAAGAATCCGTAACTTCATATCCGTCCATAGGGCATTCATCACAAGCAATATCGATAACTTCAATAACATTGGGATTGCTTTTATCTCCACCCATTGCAACCTTTATACGTTCGACAACGATTGCACGTTCTTTATAAATGCAGCAACGCATGGTTGCCTCTTTACCGGGGACAATTATTTTTGGAATATCTGAGATTTTTTCCAGCAATTTATCGTCAAATGCTTGCCTAGCCACTTCACGCAATACTTTATATTTTAAATGTTGCACTTTTGTATCGAATTTTTTCATAGTAACTCCTACTAAAAATAGCTTACTTTTATACGCTTGCCCATTTTTTGAAGACATAGCGCAAGTTCATCTATCAATCTCATTTTTATATTAAAATTAATTGGCAAATCAGGGTTTTGATGTGCCGGATTAATTGCTCGTCCGACGAAAAAGTTTATATCTGTTGCTTCTTCAAACAAAAGTCTTGCTATTAATGATGCACCATCTTTTTTATAGCTCCACTCCGTATATGATTCATTATTTTCCAAATAATTTTGTGCATAGATCAGAACCTTATTGATTGTAATTATACCCTCAGTCACTAAATCTACGCCTTCAATTTCAGCAGTTGGAGGAATTTCCTTGTCAAAAAAGTTCAGCTGTGGCTTAAGTGGCTTCCTTAAAAAATCAGCTGCAATTGACGAAGTAGTTCCGCCACAAACAATATGTTTGCCCTCTTTAGAGAAAAACAGCGCCATCATCTTTGAGCAATCATCTCTATTCTCCGGCGGCCCAATAATCAAGTTCATCGGTTCTCTTTTTCTGATACGAATAGTGACAGCGGAAGTATCATCACCCGGTTCACCACCATAAAGTTTGTTGCATTCATCCAATAAAATGGTGGTTAATGTTTTAGCTGTAAAGCCTACATCGTAAAAGGTTTCCATAAAAGAAATAATATCATCTCTTTGCCAGCCAAAGTTTAATGACGTGCCCACTCCGGCGTGAATTGCGCCATCGCTCACAGCTATAAAAATATCATTTTCATGCAACGCAATGCGAGAATGATATATATCTTTACCGTCGATATTTATCACTGTAGTCGGAATTTCAAAGTTCTTGCTATTACGAAGCAAAATCACATGTGGATTATCGTATTGAATGATTTCTGCTTCTTCATTATCAACTAATCGAATGATGGTAAAAGTAGAATATGCAACTCCTCGCTCCGAACATACCGGCAAAGTAGCAGCAATAGTCTTAACACAATCCTCTATATTCATATTAGCAGCCATCATTGTGGATATTATTGTTGAGGTAAGTGTGGATAAGATGTTGGCTTTAACGCCACTTCCAAGGCCGTCTGCCAATACCACAACAGTTGAGTTTTCACCTTGATGAGTAATAACGACATGATCTCCGCAAAGTTGCTCGCCGTGTTTTATTAAGCTGTGATAACCGATATCGGCGCATAAATTATTCATCGGTTATTGACTCCTTCAAATTTGTCAAAGCAATTTTCGTTTCTGCAGCAGTTTCACCAAGCAAAGATGCAATTTCTTGAACTATTCGCATTTGCTTATCAACAACCTTGTCGGCAATTTCAATAGTCTGTTGTCTGATAGATTCCTTTTTTTCACGCTCTGTTTCTTCGTCCGTAACGTCACGCATCAAGCACATAAGATGATGATACTCTTTGTTATAAACAATTGTTTGTTCAATGTATTTATTATACTCAGCGAGATAAGTGCGCCTATCGCGGACAGTGCGACCCGATTGTTTAACATCCATAAATACTTTTGGATCAAGTACTCTAATAACTTGTTCTCCAAGTATATCAGATGCACTTCTGATATTCAATATTTTTCGGGCAGCTTTATTAATATGCTGTACCTCAAGTTCTTCATTCAAAAAGATTATTCCGTTTGGTGAATTATTAATTATTTGATTCGAAAAACTTTCTGCCTTATCTTTAAGGAACGGCAAGCACATAGTTAAATCAGCCTTGCCTTGATAAATTGCAACAGCTTTTGCTCTGCACGTATTATAACCGCATGAACCACAATTCAGCTCTTGCTCAGGCTTCATTTTGCCCATTTGTCTTAAAATTGATGATATTTCTGCTTCGTCAGGCATTTTCAGCTTTTGGTCAATATAATCTAAAAATTTTTTCGTTTTATCTTTTGGCAATGATTCGACTTTAAAATCATTTTCCCCCGCATAGGAGGTTACCTGCACAAAATCACGAATCGGTGAACGATGATATTTTTCCATAACAGGGCCACCAATGCAGCTTCCAATACAGGTAGACATTTCAATAAAGCAATGTGACATTCCGCCGTTTTCAATATCTTTTAATGCGGCAATGCAATTTTCTACACCATCAACGGCAATGTATGTATATTCTTCTTGGTCGCAAACCATGGTTTTTAAAATGCCTCCGGTTGTCGGAAACAACCTCGCTCTACTATTTTGAGTTGTGTCAATATCAGTTGAAAGTGTAATATTGTTTGATGCTAACATATTAGTTAGCTCTTCAAAAGTTAAAACTGCATCGACAATTCCTGTATAGTGATCCGCTTCATCCTTTTTAGCCACACACGGGCCGATGAACACGGTCTTAGCATTGGGATTTCGCTTTTTTATATCAATACAATGGGCCTGCATCGGCGATACAACATCAGCAAGATATTTTAATGAGTCGGGATAATGCTTCTGAATCAGCAAATTAACCGAGTGGCAACAAGAAGAAATTAACACTTCCGGCTTTTCTTCTTTTAAAATGCGCTCATATTCCTTTTTGACAATGGTTGCTCCAAGTGCTGTTTCTTCAGCGGAAGCAAAGCCCAATTTTTGTAATGCTTTTTCTAAAGAAGAAATGCCGACACCGTTATAATTTGCAATAAATGATGGAGCAATACTTGCAATTACAGGATCGCCGCTAGCGAGCAGCACTTTTACTTGTTCGGTACTGTCACTGATTTCTTTGGCGTTTTGAGGACAAACAACAAAGCACGTGCCGCATAATATACACTCGTTTCCAACAATGTGTGCTTGATTTCCTGAAAACCGAATAGATTTTACCGGGCAATGTCGAATACATTTATAGCAGTTTTTGCAGTTAGATTTTTTTAATTTCATGAATTCAGACATTATTATTTTCCTCGCTTATCGTTAGTTTTGCTCAAAAACTTTTCCTTGTTGATAATAAATCTTTCGTGTGTACCCTTACCAATTAATCCACACTCGTCAAAAACAGCTAGTTTAAATACAAGTCGCTTGCGATCAATTTCAATAAGCTCACTTTCGCAACGAACTTCCATGCCAACAGGAGTAGCAGAAATATGTTGAATATTAACGGAAGTTCCAACGGTCGAACTATCTTCATCAAGATAAGGTTTGACACTGGCAGAGGCAGCTGTTTCCATTAATGCTATCATTGCAGGAGTTGCAAATACAGGTAATTTCCCGCTTCCGATTGTAAGCGCTGTATTTGTTTCGTCAACTATAGCACTTTTTAATCCCTTTAAGCCAATAGCAATCATTAACTTAACCCTCTTTACTTACATATTTACCATAAATTTCGTTAAAATTATCTTTTGTAACGCCACAAATAATTTCATCATCCACTTTAATTGAAACACCTTGTGAATTGCACTTTCCCAAACAAAACGAACCTGAAAGTTCAATCATTTCTGTTAAATTATCATTTTTTAACCTATCTTGAAACATCTCAACAATTACTCGTGATCCCTTTAGATGACATGAGCTGCCAATACAAACATTAATTTTCATTCTTATTCTCCCATGCGTCCAGCTGTCTTTAGGCTGTCCAATTTATATTATGTTAATATTTTAACAAATTTCTGTTGAAATGTAAATGGCAAAAAATGCATATCGATTAATATTTATCGATGGCAGATTGTAAAATGAAGTTGCAATAGCAAAAAAACCGCATGTTTTTAAACACACGGTTTTTTATGATATAAAAATATATAGTTTTAGTTAAACACATGGAATAAGCAACATCTTGTCTTGAGTTACATTATCCCCTTTAATATCATTAATAGAGCAAATATGTTTAGGCGATGTATTGTATTTACGAGCAATATCCCAAACATTTTCACCGGAATCGGCATAGTAAATAATCAGTGCAATATCATTTGATTTTTTCTTTGGAGAATTTTCATTAATAGTAACTTCTGTAACCAATGGGATTTTTCCAACATCAAAAACTGATGCAGAAATATTAAGTTCTATTCTTGTCTCCAGTCTGCTGCTGTCAAATAGAGTGTAACTTGCTGCTATTGCCTCAACTTGTGGCTCACATTTCATGATTGTAGGAGACTTTTCAAGTTCAAAATTATACTCATATTCTACGGGTCGCTCGTAATAAACCGGCATGTCATCGCTGTCATAAGCCAAAATACATATATCGACTGTGCCATTGATAACAAGATTTTTATTATCTTTTTTGACGTTACCAACCTGCGATTCACACCATAGGTCGACAACAGTTCCGATAGCATTTTCGGAGAACTCTAATGTTTTTTTGCAAGAATATCTTTCGTTAATTTGAGATATTATTTTCTCAAAAGCAACGTCTTCAGTAACTACGTCTGCATCATATTTAGTTGAAAAAGCATCAAATAAAACCGGCACTTCATTATTACAAAATGCAGTTGCGCACACGCATAATTTTGATTCAAGCATCAAGTTTCTAACTTCGCCGTTGATTCCGGTACGCGGCTTTAGATCAAAACTAATTACCTCAATAGAAGTATCACATTCACAGTTTTCTGTAATGCCATCTACATCCATGATTTGCGAGAACGGAATCGTACTTTCAAGCAACTGTGGTCTGCCGTCTGGATCGGGGCAATACAATGCACTAACCATTAATTCGCCCTTGATAACCGCTTTGTTGCTTATGATTTTGGTATCATTTATAACTGCACGGGCATCACATCTGATTAGCGAACGAATCGAAGGTTTACCCTGCCCCAATTCAATTTCATCTTCAACAATTAAATGCTTTTCAGAAGCACCCATAGGAATTGTTGCGTTTGCTGTTCCTAATTTTTGTTGGATTTCAATATCATCGATATCCGAAATTATTTGTGCTGTTTTTTTTGAGGTTACTTTTACAAACAGTCCAATAGCACCGTGCAAATCAACTTTTCTCGGATTAACTGCCCTGCAATTCATGTAATTTTGTTTTGCCTTAACATTAACAGATGCATATTCGGCAGGGTCACCAACATCAACATTTTTGGTGAACGGCATTGAATACTCATAACTATTAATTTTGTTTTCACCGTCGGCGAAAATCAGGGTAAAATAAATTACGCCATCAATTCCAATTTGCGCTCCATTAATAGATTTGGATGAAATCCTTGGCTTTACTCTACATTTCAGAATCCGAGAAATATCCGGACAGTAGTCCGGCAGTGTAAATTCTGTATCTACACTTTGCTCAGCCATCTGGTCATATATAATATCTCCAACTGTAACGCCAAATCTTGTAACCTTCAAGTCCATATTTACATTCTCTCCTTTTGGTACAAAGTATCAATCAACTAATTAATAATATTCGGCTGTCCAATATTATAGAACAAAATTAAAAAAGGACCTGAGATATTTCTCAGATCCTCTTATGTAAAATTTTATGCATTCTCTTTCTTTATACCAAACATCAGCTTTAAAACTCCACGAAGTATTTTTGGACTTTTAATTACAACAACTTTCATACAATTCTCCTCCACTAACATCTGACGCACGAAAGCCCCAGACAAATTACAATGATTGCAAGCAAAGAAACAAGCAGTTCGGTTGGGCAAAAGCATGCCAATAATAATCCGGCACCAAACGCGGCTGCTAAAATACCTTTTCGAAAACGTCTTTCATACATTTCCCATAGCCCTCCTTTGTTTGCATCTAACAATAGTATACTCGTTGTTGTCAAAAAGGTGATAAATTTTTGTTATACGAAATTAAAAATTTTTAAAAAAAACATAAAAAATGCCCTTTGCAAACATACAAAGGGCAAAAATTATAAATTTTTATTAATAATCATAATCACAAGAATACCATTCTGTATGGTAATTGTTGCGATATCACTGTCTATTTCATTGCTTATCCCAATGGGATTTGACATGCAAAGTTGAACATTTTCGAGTGGATATTTAAACCCATCCAATGTAACCCCAGAAGCCACTCCACCGAAAGGAAATATAGAAACATAAAAATTCGGGTTTTTAGCTATTTTTAAAGATGTGTTTTCAATAATCTGAACTTGAAAATCATCTCCGAAGATTTTGCCGTTAGCATTAGATTTAAGCAGGTGATAAAGAGTATACAGTGATGCAATGCTGTGGTCAGGTCTACTTCCAAAGGCACCGAATAATGCAAATTCTTTAAAGCCCCGTGACAAACCTTCGCTAACAGCGTGATGAAGATCTGTATCATCTTTTTCACACGGCAATTTAATAATCTCAATATTAGACGGCAACTCATCGGTGAAAGAATCGAAATCCCCTACCAACAAATCAGGAATTAAATCGGCATTTAAAGCATGATAATATCCCGAATCAGCACAAATTATAAAATCGTTTTCATTAATATTCTGCTTTAGCAAATTGACATTCGGGATACTGCCTCCGGCAATGATAACACAGCGATTTTTTATTTCTTTGATAATTCCCACGATTTTAATCCTTTAATTTCGTTATAGATTACGCAAAAGCTATTATGTCTGCTGTTTGTTATTTTTCCATTCTTAACAGCTTTTAAAACTGCACATCCCTTTTCGGTTGTATGAGAACAAGAAGTGAATTGACATTCACCTAAAAACGGTCTAAATTCACGAAATGTATCCGGGAGCTCGTCCTTCATGATAACTTCACAGCGTTCAAAATCGATTGACGAAAATCCCGGAGTGTCTGCAATATACCCATTAGATACATGGTATAACTCAACCTGTCTGGTCGTATGCCGTCCTCGTCCCAACCTTAGGCTAACCTCTCCGGTTTCGATAATCAGACTCGGTATTAAATAATTTAGTATGCTTGATTTTCCAACGCCTGAATTTCCGGTAAAGGCACTTATACAGCCGTCAAAACAACTAAGCATATCATTAAAACCTTCACCGTTTTC
>JAQVYP010000085.1:0-3305 GCA_029004655.1 Oscillospiraceae bacterium
CGAAGATTGGTTGATTTTTATTTGGAATTAGTATTAGAGATGCTCTACAGTAATATATTAACATAAACTTATATAAAAATAAAGAAAAACCGCTTTGGGAAATCCCAAAACGGTTTTAATCTAAGCGCTAAGCAAAAACTAAGCTTCTTCTTTCATCTTTGCGAAACACTCACTGCAATATACAGGACGATCGTCACGAGGCTGGAAAGGAACTTTTGCTACGCCGCCACATGATGCACATGTTGCTTCGAAATATTCCTTAGGAGCTCTTCCTGCATTTTTGCGTGTGTCGCGGCATGCCTTACAACGCTGTGGCTCATTTACAAATCCTTTGGATTCATAAAACTCTTGCTCACCTGCTGTAAAAACGAACTCTGCTCCACAGTCTTTGCATACTAATGTCTTGTCTTCGAACATTTTCTTTACCTCACTTGATAATGGAATTATTTATTTGCCCCGGACGGAATTGCACCGACACCTTTGTGAACAACGCTCTACATAATTAAGCTACAATGGGCATATGAAACGGCAAGCCAAAATTAGATTAATCTATTTTCAACTTACACCGAATTCTTTGAATTGCGTTATCCACAGACTTCGCCGACAAAGATAACCGCTCTGAGATTTCTTTATAACTATATCCGCTAATGTGATAGCAAAGTACATTATATTCCATATCTGAAAGCTTAAATTTAGCTTCTTGTTTAAAGTTCAAATAATCATTGCGTGCAAAAAACAGATTTTCAGGATTATCTTCATTTGAGCCTTTTGAATCCACTTCTGCTTCGCTGTGCAACGAATTAATAAATAGATCTTTGGGAATGACTCGTTTATGACTGATTTTTCTGACTGCGGCAATCATTGCACGATTGATGCACAGCCTAGCAAATGTCGGAAATGATGAAATAGATGGATTATAGGATTTAATTGCAGCTGCAAGACCTATCATTCCTTCTTGGACCAAATCTTCACATTCTATACCGCTTGATTTAAATAAAGCAGCCTGCGCTTTAACCAAAGGAGTATACTTTTGCAAAAGCACGGCAACCGTTTCACGGTTTGGCGCCTCCACAAGTCTTAACAGATCTTCATCAATAGGAGTATCATTTTTATAATTGGAATTTACAATCATTTCCATACCTACATTAATTGTTTTGTTAAAACATTGTTATCATACAGCAAATTAATCAATTTGTCAAGTGTATTTTAGTATTTTTTTGTCATATGTCTAAAATTATGTAAATTTAGTCGCAATTACTCATAGCAATTTTATATTGACATAGTTCTGATAATGTATTAAAGTTAATTGGTAAACTATTTCCAATTAAAAAGTGCTCAAGGATTTGCAAGGTTTTTTTGTGAGGCAAGGCGGAGCACGAAGGCTGTTCATCTATCGACCTCCGACGACGACAACGCAGTTTCACAACAAAAGGTCTCTTAGATTGAGCGATTTCAAGTTTAATTAGCGCAAAATACTAATGGAGGAATATTATGGTTAATGAATTATATAGCCTGTGGTGTAAAAACGCAGTTGAGGATACTGATTTATCAGCGGAGCTTAAAAGCATAGCCGACAGCCCCCACGAAATAAACGATAGATTTTACCGTGATTTGGAATTTGGAACCGGAGGACTTCGTGGAGTTATAGGTGCCGGCACTTATAGAATGAACATATATACCGTTGCAAAAGCAACTCAAGGACTTGCTGATTATGTTAATTCCGTTACCAGCGACGGCAAAGTTGCAATTGCTTATGACAGCCGTAACAAGTCTGATCTTTTTGCGAGAACAGCTGCCTGTGTCTTTGCTGCAAATGGAATAAAAGTATATATTTATTCAGAGCTAATGCCCACTCCTATGCTCTCTTTTGCTGTAAGGCGTTTAAAGTGCGATGCAGGAGTTGTAGTTACAGCTAGCCATAATCCCGGCAAATACAACGGTTACAAAGCATATGGACCTGATGGTTGTCAGTTGACACTAGAGGCAAGTGAAAAGGTTCTGGGATTTATAAAAAATGTCGATACCTTCAACGGTGTTAAGAAAGACAACTTTGATGAAGCCTTGAAAAGCCAAAAAATCGAATACATCCAAAATTGGTTAATTGAAGAATATTTAGATAATGTTCAAAAGCAATCAATATCACCTGAGGTTTGTGTTAAAAGCGATTTTAAAGTTATATATACACCACTATATGGAACAGGTAACAAACCAGTTCGTTCAATATTGAAAAGAATCGGAATTAAAGATGTCACAGTTGTTACTGAACAGGAATTACCAAACGGCAACTTCCCTACTGCACCTTTTCCAAATCCTGAAATCAGGCAGGTTTTTGAATGTGCCTTAACTCTAGCAGTTAGTGTTAAGCCAGACCTTCTTCTTGCTACCGACCCTGATTGCGATCGTGTAGGAATTGCAGTTAAGTCCGGCGACGACTTCGTTTTAATGACAGGTAATGAAGTTGGCGCTCTGCTTCTAAACTACATTCTTTCTCGCCGCACAGAACTTGGAACGATGCCTAAAAACCCTATTGCTGTTAAAACAATTGTTACAACGGCTCTTTGTGAAAAGATTGCTGCGGATTACAATTGCGAGCTTATCAACGTATTAACCGGCTTTAAGTTTATTGGTGAGCAAATCAAGTTGTTGGAAGACAAGGGCGAAGATGATCGTTATATATTCGGATTTGAGGAAAGCTATGGTTACCTTGCAGGATCCTATGTCAGAGATAAAGATGCCGTTGTGGCATCAATGCTGATTTGCGAAATGGCATGTTATTATAAATCGCTTGGAAAAACACTGCTTGATATGATAGCTGAGCTTGAAACAAAGTACGGTGTATATCTTAACACTCAAAACAGCTATACTTGTGAAGGACAGCAAGGTATGCTCCGCATGAAGGAAATAATGGACGACTTCCGCAAGGATTCACCATCTGAAATTGGTGGGTACAAAGTTGTGAGCATTTTTGACTATGAAACATCAGTAAGCACAAATGTTGTTTCCGGAAAGACGTCCAAAATTGACCTGCCTCAGTCTAATGTTCTTGAATACAGACTTGAAAACGGTTCATCAGTCATCATCAGACCATCAGGAACTGAGCCAAAGATTAAAGTATATTTATCCTCCATCGGAAAGAGCAAGGACGATGCAAAACTTATTTCCTCTAAATTAGAAGTGTCTGTTAAAACATTAATGGGATTTTAAATATAGCCAAGCTAATTGCTTTGGAAATATAATATTTTAAAAGGGAAGCTAAACGGCTTCCCTTTCATTATGGTAAAATATATTCTTTAATAAACACTAAT
>JAQVYP010000085.1:3405-7626 GCA_029004655.1 Oscillospiraceae bacterium
CCAAAGACAAAATCTTTGGGCGCCTATTTTTAACCACCGCCTGCGGTAGTATTGCTTTGAGAGCTAGTACTTGTCTGTTGACTAGACGTTGATGCACTACTTGTTACGGTTGAGCTTGTTTCAGCGGTGCTTGTCGTCACTGGCTGACTGACGGCAACTTCCACCGACGGGGTTGCAGGTGTCTCGGTCGCAGTTGATGTAGTTGAAGTTGTTGAAGCAGTTGAAGTTGTGGATGTTGTGCTGCTTTTTGCAACTACTTCAGGGCGAGCTTTTCCACCATGCGTAGTGCAAGGTGGTAGGTAACTGGATTTAAACCAGCCTTTTGCTATTGAAGAACAACCTGTGTTCGCCAGCAAACCTGTTGATTGACAATACCATCTTTCTGTTACATATTCACTTTGAGGGAAATCTTTAACCTCTAACCCTTTGTTAAGCTCTGACATTATATCTTTCCAAATTGTTTGAGCATATGTTCCCTTATCAAGTTTCTCAGGAGTATCAAATCCATACCAACATGAGCCGATATAATACGGTGTTCCACCAACAAACCACAAGTCATTAGATTCGCTGGATGTACCTGTCTTTGCAAAAATCGGCAAACTGCCGCATGATCCTTTAGCACCGATACCAGTACCGCGGCCGCCCGTAACAACAGTTTGCAGCAAACGATTCATAATATTAGCGGTATCCTCGCTGACAGCAACAATTGGTTCTGCCTGTTGAAGAACCAAATTATCATATTGATCAGTCACCTTGTAATAAGTTGAAGGTGCATAAAAGCTGCCTAAATTTCCAAACGTCGCAAATGCGGCGGCTGATTCGGTAGTGGTAATGCCATACGAGCAACCGCCAAGAGCAAGCGAAGAAAGGTTTAGGTCATGATCATAATCACCAATCAAATGTTTTATGCCTAACTTTTCCGTCAAATATTTATATGATTTTTCAATGCCAAGTTTACTTACAATATGAACCGGTATGGTATTTACCGATCGTTCGAGCGCCAATTGAACTGTCGTTTTTCCGCCATATTTTCCATACCAGTTCTTAGGCCAACTCTTGCCATTCTTATCTTTATTATAAAAAGTATCATCAAAAAGCGTAGAATAGGTTATTAAATTATTATCAAGCGCAAGAGAATAAGCACCCAGCGGTTTCATTGTAGAGCCGGGTTGACGCGGAGATGACCATGCGCGATTAAGAGATCTGTTGGCAATCTTTTCGCCTTTTCCGCCAATAATGCCAAGAATATGTCCTGTATAATCCATTACCGTCATAGCAGACTCGGGCGTTATTGTTTTATCTTTATCGCTTTTTTGCTTAAAATATTTTGCATTAGTATATACTTTTTCCATTGTTGACTGAACTTTAGGATCCAAAGTACAGTAAATTTTATATCCACCATTGTAGAAGTTCGTTGATGCATAGCTTTTATCGAAATTATATTGCTCAACAAGGCCTTCTACAACATTGTCAATTAATGTATCAATAAAGTAAGAATTAATTTCAACTTCATTAACTGTTTCGTCTGTTGCAATAACATTAAGCACTTCTGCTTTTGCCGCATTACACTCTTCTTCAGAAATATATTCCTGAGAATACATTTCATCAAGAATCGTATCTCTTCGTTCTTTATTTTTATCAGGATAAAGGTCAGGTCTGTATTTTTCAGGATCCTTCGTTATAGCAGCGATAGACGCACATTCTACAAGTGATAAATCACCGACACTTTTATTAAAATAATAATTAGAGGCAACTTCAACGCCCTCAATACCATGTGCTAAAGGAATAACATTTAAATAGCACTCCAATATTGTATCCTTATGATAGTTATCTTCCAAATATCTGGCGCGCATGATTTCTCTGATTTTACGCATTGGAGTCCGATCTTTATCACCGGTAAGGTTTTTGACCAACTGCTGAGTAATTGTAGATCCACCCTGATTTGACGAATAAAGGTGAAAAAACATATTAGCAAACGCAGAAAAAGTCCGCTTCCAGTCAACTCCGTTATGAGTATAAAAACGCTTATCCTCAATAGCCACAAAAGCTTTTTTAAGATTTTCGGGCATTTTATCGAAGCCTACCCAGATTCTGTTGGCGTTACCATGCAGACGCTGATATTCGACAAATTCACCCGTATTGCTGTCTTGAACATATACGGTTGTCGTAAAATCAAGCGTTAGTGAATCTAAGTTATCCTGCATTGTATCGTCAATAAAGCCCAAGACATAAACAGCAAAAGCACCCATAACCAAACAACCTGTAATGATAAAAACCAGAAAAGTTGTTAGTATTACCTTGCCAACCATTGCTTTCTTGCTTCTCTTTTTATTTTTGTCTTTTCCAATGTTTTTTTTATTTGTTTTTTTAGTCGATTTTGGTTTATGAATATCAGAAACAAATTCTGTCGGATTTTTTGTGCTAAAATAATTTAGATCATATTCGGATGTATTAAAAATATTTCCGCTATCATCTGTATTAGCATTTTGATTGTTTAAACTTTCGGTGCTGCCGTTTTCTTCTTTGTTGCTATATTCATCATTGTCACCAAAGAAATAAGGACTTTCATCACTCATCTTAGGACACCTCCCTTAAGGAATTAATACCAGTTTTTAGTAATCGTCAATAAATATGCTCGATGTATTATAACATATCAATTTGCAAAATTGTATTACAGTATTGTTACCCACATTCACAATAGTGCCCGTATTTGTATATATTTTGTAATATTAGCAATACTAAATATATAAAAATCACGTAAAAAGAGGCCTCAAGGATGAATATTGTCAAAAATAAAGTAATCATAACTGTATCTGTATGTTTTATATTGGTGCTGTCTATCATAATTATTGCTATAAACTATAATAAAACCGCAGAAAAAATTTCGCGCTCAGGGGCAATTGTCAGCCAGACTGCATTATATATTGTAAAAGACTCAAACGGCAAAATAGCAATATATAAATATGGCGAGCAAAATCCGGTACAGGTTTTGGAAGATCCGTATATAGACAACCTGCCCGAAATAGACCAACAACGCTTAAGTGAAGGAATTGATGTATTTACAGAAGACGAATTAAGTACATTAATTGAAGACTTGTCAAGTTAATTGTTGTTTAAATAATCAACTGCCTTCAAAATAACACTATCTGACGAAATTGGATTGATATAGTTATTGGATATTTCTTCATCAGTTTGAGTTATTTCAATATCCGGCGTTAAACCAATACCTTGTATATTTTCTCCGTTTGCGCAAAAATATTCTGCAACTGTGAATTTTACTATAGATCCGTCAAAAAGCGAGTATGAACGTTGCATGACGCCCTTGCCATATGTCTTAGTCCCTATTAACACGCCTTTATTATAATCCCTAATCGAAGCCGAAAACAACTCCGATGCGCTGGCTGTATTTTCATTTACAAGCACACACATCGGCAAATCAATTTGAGCTTCATCAGAAGTGTAAAGGACTTCATCTGATCCATCAGAATATTTAACCGATATAATAGTGCCTGAAGGCACAAGAAGATCAATCATTTCGGCGGCAGAATCGACTGTTCCTCCCCCGTTGTTTCTCAAATCAAAAATCAATCCTGCTGCACCGTCTGACTGTGCTTGATTAATTGCTTCAATAAATTGCGACGGTGTTGTATTATCATTAAATTCTGTGATTCCTATATATGCATAATTTTCAATCAATTCATAGAACACCGATTGAACTGTGAACTCTGCGAACTTGGTTGTAACAACGCTGGTTTCACCACCTCTGCTGATTGTAAGACTTAAATCTGCGCCATTTGATTCTTTAATCTTTTTATAAGCTTCAGTATAGCCGACCTCTGTGACCACAGAATCGTTTACCCCAATAATCTCGTCGCCTTCTTTTAGCCCTGCCAAAGCGGCAGGGCTATCTTTATGGACTTTGGAAATATACATTGTGCCGTTCACAGGGTGCTTAATAATATTAATTCCTATACCCTGATTCGTCCCTTTTAAACTATCAGAATATTCTGTCGCCTCTTTTGCAGTGAAATAATCAGCATATTTGTCGTCTAATCCGTCAATATATCCACTGATGGCGTTGTCTGTCAATGCATCTTCATCATACTCTCCATAATAATCAGATTTAACTAAGGCTTTTATTGAAGACATCTTTGCTATAAGAGATAATGTGCTTCCATTAAAAACTCCTACCAACAGCAATTGTGAAAATACGAGTGTTGC
>JAQVYP010000086.1 GCA_029004655.1 Oscillospiraceae bacterium
TTGCCGCGTCCATTATGAATCGTATATCCAAAGTATGAGTTTAAGACGTCCACATTCCCTCTGTCCCACGCCACTTCGATTGCGTGACGTATTGCTCTCTCAACTCTGGAAGACGTCGTCGAGTGCTTCTTAGCCACTGTAGGATACAACACTTTAGTAACTGCATTCATGATATCAGAATTTCTTACCGAAAGTATTATAGCTTCTCTTAAATAATGATAACCTTTTATATGTGCCGGCACACCAATTTGATGTATAATTTCAGTTATCATCATTTCCAAATCAACATCTGTAACCGGTGTGTTTTTATTAATAACTGTTTCACTTTTATTATTCCAGCCTGAAAGCTGGATAATACGTTCAGCGAGTATATTGAAATCAAAAGGCTTTAAGAAATAATATGATGCACCTGACGTCAAAGTTTCGCATTCTAGTCGAGGATTATCAAAGCTTGACATTGCCATAACCATTGGCTTAACCTTTAAAGTTGTATCTTTCAAGCTTGATAATACGCCCAATATATCGAGATTTGGCATAAATACATCCGCCAAAACAATATCGGGTTGTTGCTGTTCAATTTTTGCCAATAATTTTTGTCCGTCCTTTTGACACAAAATTGTCTCCATACCATAGCTTTTAAGAGTATTTGAGCAATTTTGACCAAATTCTGTTGTATCATCTGCAATAATGACTTTGAGCTTCTTTTCCATATGAATTCCTCCAATGTTTTTATGTTATGGTATAATTTACCATAATTAATGACAAATATCAAGAGGAAAATGGAAATAAATAGTAATTATTTTTTTTATTAACTATGACGCTTTTTGCATACTGTCTAAATTCAAGCTTTTTGCGGTGTTAAACATGTTTTCTGCAAAGATACCGTAACCCTTTGTAGAATCGTTAATAAACACATGTGTAACAGCGCCGACTAACTTGCCGTTTTGTATTATAGGACTGCCGCTCATACCTTGTACTATACCACCTGTCTTTGCTAAAAGCTCTTTATCTGTTATTTTTAAAATAATATTTTGAGTTAAACTTTCATCATTAAAATGGACTTTTTCTATTTGGCAATCGTAATACTGTGGGCCTGTATTGTCGGTTGTTGACAATATTCGGGCGCTTCCAACAACAACATCTTGCTTTAAAGCAATCGGTATTAAATTATCGACAGGAAATTTGGTGAATGATTTTCCAAACACACCTGTTACGTCATTTACTAATATGGATGCTATTGTTCCGCTTGTAAAATGTCCTCTAAGTTCGCCGGGTATACCACTAGTACCTTTGGTAACACTTAAAATTTCTGCATTTACAAATTCGCCTGAATTTAGCGGTATTATCTCTTCAGTATCAGAATCACAAATACCATGACCTAATCCACAAACCACATTGTTTGACGGTGAGTAAAAAGTCAAAGTACCAATTCCCGCAGAGCTGTCCCTGACCCATATTCCTATTTTATATTTATCTTCTGAACTAGATTTAATCGGAACAACTTCAACGAAACTTTCAGTATTGTTTCGTTTAATTAAAAATGATTGCTTTTTACCATTTGATTTTTCTATAATTTTTGCAACTTCTTCATTACTGGAAACAGCTATTCCATTTATAGAAATAATGATATCTCCTTGTTTAATTCCTGCTGCAGTTGCCGGATTTACTAACCCATTATGACTATCAACATCAGTAATTCCAACTACCATAACACCCTCGGAATATATTTTTATCCCAAAAGGATCTCCAAGAACGCTAACATACATTTCATCAATAACACTGACTGTTGCTGTTTTAATCGGAAAAACTCCCAATAATTTCAGTTCCACATTGTATGATATATCTGTTTCAGATTCTATTTCTGTACCTTGGACCATTTCTGAATTATCATAAGAGATAGTTACCGGCATTCCGGTATCAAAAGAAGTTACCTGACCATTGTAAACTTTATACGATGATGGAAGGTTAGAAGACAAAAAATACATTGCTAAAAATATTGTCAAACATAAAGCCAATAGAATAGCAAAAAATATTTTAAATATGATATTTTTTTTGCACATTATTTTCTCCTTCTTGCTTGCAATATTAGTTTTCACAAATACAAAAAAAATCATCAGGTAATTTGAGCTGTTTAATACTAATAATAGGTTTTGATTTTTCCAAGCTTGATATTCAGAACAAATTTAACAATATTTATATTATTTTAAATGCAATAATTTAATATATCTGACATTTAATAAGTATTTTTAAAAATTTTGCGTATTTATAATTAAGCTTGTCCCAAAAAAGCAAATTTTTATATCTAAAACAATAAATGCCCGCTTCAAAAAACTAAAAATATCATTTACCAGTTTTTTCGACACTCTATTTAGGTAATATCAGTTCTCATCGGAGCGGGCTTTAAAAAATCGTTTATTTTATGCAAATAACATTCAGAAAAATTAATTATCGCAACTACTATTGAAAAGTGAGCCGATTGGACCACGTTTACATCTCCGTCTTGGCCTAGGAGGGTCGCAATTCACCAATATTGTATCCTTACCTATTACTTCAATACAATTCCAAGGTATAACACTATCCTCTTCACGGCCAAACAGTCCAAAACATTTTGACTTGCCAAAGATTACAATTGAAACCAGCTTGCCATTACACGTGTCAACTTCAACATCACACACGCAACCAAGAATAGTACCATCTTTTATACAAATAACTTGCTTTTCTCGCATATCAACTATTCTGCAGCACATATTTTATCGACCTCCATCCATACTTAATAAAATATATGCTAAAAAACAATTTTTCTTTCACAATTTTTTTATAAATCCTTTATTTTAGACATTGCGCATTTTTCAAGCCTTGAAACCTGTGCTTGACTAATACCGATTTCCTCAGAAACCTCCATCTGTGTTTTACCTTCCATAAATCGTAAACGAAGAATATTTTTTTCTCTGTCACTCAATGCACCGATAGCTTCCTTAAAAGCTATTTCGTCAAGCCAATTGTTATCATCGTTATTGTCGCCGACTTGATCCAGCACATAAATTGTGTCGCCTCCATCGGAATAAACAGGTTCATACAGCGATACAGGATCGACAATGCTTTCAAGTGCAACAACCACATCACAACTGGGAATTTCTAATTCTTTTGCAATTTCATCAATATTGGGGTCTCGTCCAAATTGAGTTGTCAATCTTTCTTTTACCTGCATTGCTCTATATGCTGTATCTTTAATTGATCTGCTTACTCTAATAGAATTATTATCCCTTAAATATCTGCGTATTTCTCCAATAATCATTGGCACGGCATATGTGCTAAAACGTACTTGTTGAGTAATGTCAAAATTATCTATTGATTTTATCAATCCAATACAACCTACTTGAAATAAATCATCAAGGTTTTCTCCTCGGTTTGTAAACCGCTGAATTACGCTTAAAACCAGACGTAAATTACTGTTAACAAGCTCATCTCTAGCCGACATATCACCGTTTTTAACACGTTTAAGCAATTCTTCTTTTTTAGCTTCG
Source organism: Oscillospiraceae bacterium (assembly GCA_029004655.1). Taxonomy (GTDB): domain Bacteria; phylum Bacillota; class Clostridia; order Oscillospirales; family Acutalibacteraceae; genus STF2-152. Next base: position 3,525 of record JAQVYP010000086.1, read on the forward strand.
TTAATAGTTGGCAATTTAGCCGTATTAACACCGCATATTTCGACCTTGTTGTATTGCATTTTAAAAACCTCCCGATCTGTTGTAATAAAATTATTACCAGTCGGGTTAGCAATCATTCCATAATAGTTAATATAAATATATTTTCTTTCTCTTCACTTCACTTTTATTCGACATTTTATTTGGCTATATTAATTAACTTTCATAAATAAAAAATCGAATCATTTTCAAACACTAATTTAAATAATAATAAGAAGCCGATTAATTGAACCACCAAAAAAGCAAAAAAACTTGCATCAAAACTGATACAAGTTTTTTAAATAATATTCTTAATCCATTATCTTAACGCGACGATGAAGAGCGGTTTCTTTTTTGTTAAAACCAGATTCTTACCTTGAAATCGTTCTTACACTTTGGGCAGCAAACAGTGTGTTTACCGGTTTTTCTAGGCAAATGCAACATTGCTTTGCAATATGGACACTTTCTATATCTATACGTTTTAAATTCTTTAATCCGTTTAATTGTTAATTTATAAAAAGAAGTAAATTTATTGAGTATTTTTAAAATTTTATCGTTTTCCATTTGTCTTTTAAAAGTATTGCGTGACAAAACTCTGAAAAACATATACACCAAAACAACCCACATCAACAAACTAATAACAAAAGAGTTTACAAAAGCATTAACCATCATTAATACTACAAATAAAACGAACAGCACATAATACAGTTTATCAATGCCGTATCTGCCGTACATAAAATTAATAATTTGTTGTTTAATTCTCCACATCATTTTAACCTCACGCCTTTAGCAAATTTTATTATTGTTGTTATGATAACATTATGAATTTAAAAAATAAACAACATTTTGTTAACAATTTATTGCTGTATGATAATTTGAGTTTCACAGCGGGGCAATATAATTTGACCATCATTGTCTTTTCTGATATAATTTTTAGATTAGAGGGTGGTTAATAAAATGGCTATTTTAAAATGCCCAGTTTGTAGCGAAACAATTTGGATAGATAATAACAGCTATGTCTGCAAAAACAGGCACTCATTTGATATTGCCAAAGAAGGATATGTAAACCTTCTAAGCGGAAGTCACCGTGCCGGTAATTTAATCGGCGATAATAGGGACATGGCTTACTCTAGACAAAGCTTTTTGTCAAAAGGATATTTTGATGCTTTAACAAATCAGTTAAAAATTTGTTTTGATGGTTTTGGATTTGATAACAGCATTGTATTGGATATTTGCTGTGGAGAAGGATATTATTCTTCCAAACTGGCAGCTAATTTTCCTTATCAATTTTACGGTTTTGACATTTCAAAAAATATGATACGAATAGCTGCAAAGAAGAAAAGTCCTGTAACTTATTTTGTTGCAAACATGGCTCATCTTCCGATAAATGATTCTTGCTTTGATATTGCTTTTCATTTATTTGCGCCTTTTCACAACGATGAATTTTCGCGTGTTATAAAAATGGATGGATATCTGATTTCAGTAATTCCTGGGCGCAGACATCTATTTAAGTTGAAACAAATTATGTATGAAAATCCATATGAGAATGATGAACAGCCCCCTGTTGCTGATAATTTCACTCTAATTGACAAAATACACGTTTCTGATACTATCACTTTAAACAACTCGCAGGATATTATGTCGCTCTTAAAAATGACGCCATATTTTTATCACACATCCGATGCGGGAAAAGCAAAATTAAATGCACTTTCCAGTTTGACAACAGAAATAGAATTTGTGGTCTTAATATATAAGAATCATAAATAGCATATTCTATTTGGAGATTGAAATGACACAAAACTTAAAAGTTGTAATCGGCACTTTAAATTCAAAATATATTCATTCTTCCCTTGCACCTTGGTGTTTGTTGGCCGGAATCGCAACATATTGCGACGAAGAAATTTCAGCAGAGGTTGTCGAGGGCACTATAAATGAAAAATTAGAGAATGCTGCAGAGCGTATACTTGCTGGGCGCCCTCAAGTAATTGGTCTTAGTTGTTATATTTGGAACATCTCAAAAACAAAAGATCTGATTACACTGATAAAAAATAAGTTGCCGAATTCAATTGTTGTTTTAGGTGGTCCCGAGGTTAGTTATAATGCCTATTCGATTTTGGAGCAAACCTCCGCAGTCGATTATGTTATATCCGGTGAAGGCGAACTTCCGTTTGCTCTTTTGTTAAATGCAATTTCGCACGATGATTTATCACAGAATATACCTGGTTTATGCTTTCGTAAAGATGGACAAATCGTTGTTGCAGAGCCTTATGTTTCAACCGAGGAGCCGCCAAGCCCCTATACACAAAAGTATTTTGACTCATTAAATGGTCGGATTTCCTATTTAGAAACTAGTAGAGGATGCCCGTATTCATGCGCATTTTGCTTGTCTGGACGCTGCGGAAATGCACGTTTTTTTGATATTCAGCGTGCAAAAAAGGATTTATTATTACTGGCAAACAGTGGTACTCAAACTGTAAAACTTGTTGACCGCACTTTTAACGCTAATCGCAATAGAGCTAATGAAATATTTGAGTTTATTATAAATAATTATGGATCACTTATTCCACATGGCGTTTGCTTTCATTTTGAAATTGCCGGCGATATTTTGGACGAAGAAACAATTAATATTCTAAAAAGTGCCCCTATCGGAGCAATGCAATTGGAGATTGGTTTACAAAGTTTTAATCCAAAAACGCTGGAAGCAATCAACAGAAAGACAAATATTGAGCATTTAAAAGAAAATATTAAACGTGTTGTTGAAAATGCAAATATGCATATTCATATCGATTTAATTGCAGGTCTTCCATTTGAAGATTGGGACAGTTTTGCAAAAAGTTTTAACATTGCTTACGGCTTGAAGCCTGACATGCTTCAGCTTGGATTTTTAAAACTGTTATATGGAGCACCAATGCGTGAGCGGCCAAGTGATTTTCCTTGTGAATACTCAAAGGAGCCTCCTTATGAGGTATTAGAAACGCCTTGGTTATCTAGTGAAGAAACTAAAAAACTACATTGTGTTGAAGATGCATTAGAGCGCATTTATAACAGCGGAAGATTTCGACGAACCCTCAATTACCTAATGGGAAAATGTGGTTATACACCTTTTGAACTATTTTTAAAGTTTGGTTTGCTGGCATCTGAGCACGGAACACAAAAAATTTCATTAAACGATTATACTGCTCTGGTATTTAAATATTTTAGTACTCATAAAAATATAGATAAACTGAAACTGCGTGATGTAATGGTTTGTGATTATTTGTCTACAAATGCTTCCGGTTTACTGCCACCCATTTTAGAAATAAAAGATTCTGAACATAAAACAGTAAAGATGTTGCTTAAAAATGATTTCACGACTCGCCAACAAAAAGGTGTTAAACGAGGTTTAGCTTTGCTATATTCAGAAGATTGCGCCGTATATGTTGATTATCAAAATAAGAACCCTGTAACCGGTGAATATCAACTTAACAAGTTATATTATAAATCGAAAATTTAAATACTAAAAATCAGCCTAACACCGTGTAAAAAGCGATGTTATACTAATTCCAATTAAAAAGTGACCAAGATTTGCGAGGATTTTGTTTGTGAGACAAGGCGGAGGACGAAGGCGGGCTATCGCCCGCCGAGAACGACAACGCAGTCTCGCAAACAAAAGACCGCGAAGATTGGTTGATTTTTATTTGGAATTAGTATTATACTAATCTCAAATAAAAACGTAGATATCTTTACGGTCTAGTTTTCGTCCCGCCGCGTTGTCGTCGTCGGCGGGCGCCAGCCCGCTGTCCTCCTCCGCCTTGCGGGACAAAAACTATTCTCGCAAATCTAATCTCTATTTTTAATTGAGATTAGTATTAGGCTGATTTTAGAGTAAAGTAATATTATTTATTTTGTAACCGTCAAACCATACCCACCTATTAACCTCAATGCCTTTGTGCGATAATTTTAAGAAAATATCGTATGGAGGCATTTAATATGAGTAAAAATAATAGGACTCAAGCGGAATGGCAGATGT
>JAQVYP010000087.1 GCA_029004655.1 Oscillospiraceae bacterium
CCATCATGATAAAGCTCGGTAACTTGTCCTGTTGCGAGACCAATTTGGTTGCCATATGATGAATATCCCGCGGCAGCACTTTTGGTGATTTTTTTCTGTGGAAGTTTGTTTTCCATTGTGTCTTCAAAAGGCACAGTTGGGTCAGCCGCACCAGTTACACGCATTGCCTGATAGACATAAGACCTGCCGGACAGCGGGTCACGAATTGCACCACCAAGACAGGTTGCCGCACCACCGAAAGGTTCAATTTCGGTTGGATGATTATGTGTTTCATTTTTGAATTGAATAAGCCACATTTCTTCTTTGCCGTCAATAACTATCGGGGCTTCAATTGAACAAGCATTTATTTCTTCGGACTCATCAAGATCCGGAATCATACCTTTTTTCTTTAGAAGTCTAGTGCCCATTGTTGCCATATCCATTAATGTAACTTTTTTATCACGGCTACCATAGACTTCGCTTCTAGCCTCAAAATATGCTCCCAGTGCCGTTTCAACCGCCTCATTAAGCTCGCTTTTTTCAATTTTGATATCAGTAAGCTCGGTTGAAAAGGTTGTGTGGCGGCAATGATCTGACCAATAAGTGTCAATAACCTTGAGCTCTGTAACAAATGGGTCGCGATTCTCTGATTTAAAATAGTCACGGCAAAAGTTCAAATCTTCAACAGTCATAGCAAATCCCATTGTAGAATGGTACTCTGCAATTTGGCTGTCGCTCATTCCCGTAAATCCGTCAACTGTTTCTATATCATCAGGTGCATTAATAACAATATCAAGTGTTTGGGGCTTGGTTTCAGAGGCAATACGTGATTCGACAGGGTTGACAACATATTTCTTTATTTGGCGAAGGTTGTCCTCTGATAGTTGACCCTTAAAAGCATAAACTCTGGCATTGGCAACTGCCGGGCGCTCCTTTTGTGTCAAAAGTTGAATACATTGAGCCGCTGAATCTGCACGTTGATCATATTGACCGGGAAGGTACTCAACTGAAAAACAAGTCCACTCATCCGACATCTGAAGATTTTCGTTATAAATATTATCAACATTGGGCTCAGAAAAGATTGTTGTTTTGGCACGCTCAAATTCGCCTTCAGACAGACCTTCTGCATCGTAGCGGTTAAATAAGCGAAGTTCCTCAATCCCTTTAATTCCCAAAGTTTCTTTTAAATCAGCCAAAAGATTTACTGCTTCGACATCAAAACCCGGCTTCTTTTCAACAAAAACGCGTCTTACCATAGTTTTAATTACCCCCACACATATAGTTGTTCAAATGCCATACTATTAAATTATACAATAAAAGTTTATCATTTTACGGCTCGTATATCAACTAAAATTTATCTCCTTAGTATATAATTGTAGCCATTTACATATACGCCGGCTGTAAAATAAATTTTTTGTTAAATAATAAGGACTCGCTAATCTAACGAGTCCAAATCTTTTTTAATATCAACTGCTAAAACCACTGCACAGCACTCCGCTATTACCTCAGCAAAAGCACAGTTTTTAAGATTTTAAAATCTTTTATAATTATGAACATGACGTTTATGGCTTTTTCTACGCACGTTCATAACGATGCAAGCAATTATAAATATTATTATTGCTGCTATCAAAATTACTATAATCAGTCTTGCCCAAACAGAATTCATAGCATTTTTAAAAAGCCTTATTCCATAAAGTATCTGGCTTCGCTGAACACTATCTGCCGCAACAACTCCAACAGTTCCGATTTCTTCCCCTGCAAACATAACCTTGGCTGTTCCCAAGACTTGGCCTTTTTCAACCGGTGCATCAATTGTATCAGAGTCTAGATTCAAATCAAGTGTAACCGTTGATGAGTCGGCGCTTGCCGGGATAATCGAAGAAAAGCTGTTTTGCGGCACAAGCGAAACATGGTCGACATCCCATGCCATGTCAACTTTTACTTCACCAACAATAGAATCGGTATTTACCACCGATTTATACTCAAAATCATTGAACGCCCATTCAAAAAGTTTTTTAGTATCTCCGAATTCAAGGCGAACCTTGGTTATTTTGTCAGCAGCGTATACCGGACTGTTCATAAGAATGCAAATATATGAGTATCCATCTTTTGTTGCTGTACTGATAAGACATCTTCCCGCCTCGTCGGTATAACCTGTTTTAACTCCATTTGCATATTTATAATAATGGACGGTAGACGCATCAATCAACATATTACTATTCGACAAAGTTTTTGCCGGATTCATATTGGTTGCCGGCATACTATATCTCTTCGTTGACACTATATCTTTAAATACAGAGTATTTAAGAGCCTCTGTTGTCAATAAATACATATCATAAGTGGTTGTATAATGATTAGCGTCATATAAACCATGAGTATTGACAAAATGTGTATCGTTCATGCCAAGCCCCCCGGCTCGCTTGTTCATGATCTCAATAAAAGAATCAACGTCCCCCGAAACATGCTCAGCAATCGCAATTGCACCATCATTTGCCGACGACAACAACAGATTATAAAGCATCTGCCTTGCCGTCATTTGTTCTCCGGGTTTAAAACCACCAATTGAAGAATCTGTGCCAAGCAAAGATTTAACTGCATTATCGGAAACGGTTATTGTTTCTATGTCCAAATCAGGAGTGTTTTCTATAAGTAAAAGCGCAGTCATTATTTTAGTCAGAGACGCCGGATAAAGCTTCTTGTGGATATTTTTTGAGTATAAAACATCTCCGGTATCCATCGAGACAAGCATTGCTCCTTCCGCCGAAACATCAAAATTTGTTGGAGTATAAGCAAGAGTCGGAACAATTGTACTGCTTATTATTATAAAAACTGAAAAGCATATGCAAAATATTTTTTTTATCATAGAATTATCTCCAAAAATATTGTATCATTAATTATGTATTAAAAAATAACTAATATGTTTATTATAACAATATTGAAACTGTTTTAAAAGGCTGTTTTCAAATTTTATATTATTTCCAATTAAAAAGGCCGCAAAGATTGGGCGATTTTTAGTTGAAATTAGTATTAATAATTATTTCGGGGGAAAATGCTGTGATATACGTTACGGGTGATATGCATGGAGATGAATCTCGCTTTTACGATCGCGAATGGCGAAAATTAAAGTCTGGCGATACACTTATTGTCTGCGGAGATTTCGGATATTTATGGAATGGCGGCGAGCGTGAAAAAAGTGTTGTAAAATACTTAGGAACAAGGAAGTTTACAACTTGTTTTTTGGATGGCACACACGAGAATTTCGACATGATTGATAAATGCCGCGAGACAATTTGGAGAGGTGGCCGTGTCCATCGAATCAATGGAAAACTGTTTCATTTGATGAGAGGCCAAATATATACTATTGAAGGTATCCGCATTTTTACATTTGGCGGTGGCGAAAGTGAAGACAAAGACATTCGTTCGGAAGACGGAAAATGGTGGCGTGAAGAGCTCCCCACACCGGCACAAATTGCAGAAGCCGCTCAAAATCTGGACGAGGTAAACCTAGAGGTTGATTATATTCTAACACACGAGCCTCCATCTCTTGTTAAAAGCGCTATGTTATTGCGTGCAGGACGCGCTGACAGAGTAAACAAGCTCAATGGATTTTTTGAAGAAATAGACCGTTCTTGTAAATATCGGCACTGGTACTTCGGCTCTCTGCATGAAGACAAACTGGTCACGCCAAATCATACCTGTTTATTCAAAAAAATAATCCTCTTGGGTTCTAAAGAACAAATATCTAAAAATTAGGTTCTAATCTAACTATCGTAACGAAAAGCAATAAACCCTTCTCTCCATTTTAAAGGAATGATGAGATAACCTATGGAATTTAAGAATTGGTAGAGGACATTTATTACAGCGCCTTTACAAATATGGGAACGGCTGATGCAAATAATACTAATTCCAATTAAAAAGTGACCAAGATTTGCGAGGATTTTGTTTGTGAGACAAGGCGGAGGACGAAGGCGGGCTATCGCCCGCCGAGAACGACAACGCAGTCTCGCAAACAAAAGACCACGAAGATTGGTTGATTTTTATTTGGAATTAGTATAAAACATCAGCCGTTTTTCATATTTATTAATTTCTGCCAGAATGCAAAAATGACGCAGACGGCAAAATTAAAATTGATCCGATAATTGTATTAAAAATTATGGTGGAAACTAAGGCAACTTGCTGATTTGATGTTGCAACTCCGATAATTAATACAATAATCGTCGGCACTAATGCAAAAATCTTCAACGACATTTGAAAAATTGCTTTAATTGCAGGAACAAGCTGTGTTGGCATACACATTTCAATGAACAGCCCTGTTGAGGATGCCATCAAATCCACCGAAATATAGAGCAAAATCCACAGAGCGGAAGTAATCGGGTTTATTTGCAAAATTATACTTGCAATAATAAACCACGGTGTTATATCAAGTGCAGTGTCATACACACCTGCCAATATTGCGTACCAAATCTTTTTTCGCGGGTTTTCCGGTATTATATAAATAAAATTGCTTTCCGTTTCAAGTGCAATTGGGTTGCCGAAGTTTCTAAAGAACACATATGCAAAAATCACAAAAGCAAGAACGGCGATGTTATCACTCGCAAAACTCACCCGTGTTACCACGGAAATACTAATGCAAAGCAAGAAATATAATATTGATGTGCTTGTGAAAATACCTAACTTCGCAAATCGCTTCCTGTTATAAATCGACTTGAACAGGAAAATGCTTGCGCCCTCTCCCCTATCCAGACCCTCACGCTTAACCTTTTGCGAGCGTTTTCTTGCAGTCCGTTTTCCGGAAGCCATTGCCTCAACCTTTTCTTGATTTTTAGAAGCATGAGAGAGTGCATCTTCATAAAAATCTGCTTTGAAATTCCAAATAATCCATGCAAACAGCGCGCAACCGGCTGCCACGCCCAAAAGACTGATAAATGATGCCATATAATTTTCCTCAATGGCATACATAACAAAGCCCTTTATCCATCCCCACATTGGAATCCATCTTGATATTTTAGAGGTAAATAATAATGCACCTGCTTCATAAATATTAAGGTTTTTAAACTGCATTGTGATATATATCAGTGCAGTAATTGCAATAATTATAGCTAATGTAAACGGGCGAACATATTTTCTTAAATGCACATGCGTTGCTGTAATTGTGTATGTGCAGACCGATATAAGTTTGCCGAAAACCAGTGTTAAAACCCACGCTAGCAAAATAAGAATCGCAGCAGTTGCGCTAAGTCCCAAATTGAATATCAGATTCGGAAGTTGGAATAACAAATAAATTGACCCAACTAGAATTGTGCCCATTTGAAGCAGAACACGAAATAGCAAAACAGACTGTGGTTTTTTTGGTGCAGTGAACAAAAAGTTAATATCTGCCATTGTGAAAATATTGGCTCCATTTTTATCAGCACCATATAAATTTAGAAGAAACACCGCAAGAATTATTCCACCTGCAGCCATTTCAAGCAAAATCATCTTTTGTGCGGCTTTTTGAGCCGACATCTCCTCGGTCAACGGTTCGTCTTCTTCAAACTGTTGGGATGATGAATTATCGGCTGGGTCATCTACATAATTCCCTACAACCACCCCGACAATACCACCAACAACTCCAAAGAAAACTATTATAGAAATGAAAATTGCGACCCATGTCCTAAACAACTTTTTTATAGAATTAATAAATGTATGAACCACATAGTAGGAGAGTAACGCCACGTTAATTCTCCTTCCCTGTATCAAAAGTCGGTGAAGAAAGATTTTCAGTGACAGCAAAGAACAAATCTTCCAAACTTTGACCGGATTGCGATAGTTGTGATTTGCAAACATCAGCCATAACTTTACCGTTTTGCATGATAAGTGTTCTGTCCCAAAGCATATCAATACTGTCTATCATATGTGTACTAATCAGCAAGGAACAACCGCTTTCGCGAATTTCCACAAATATATTTTTAAGTTCTTTAATCGCATGTGGGTCAAGACCAATCATTGGCTCGTCAAACAAAGCAATCTTGGGTTTTGGCAACAGTCCGCAACAAATGCTTAGCTTTTGCTGCATACCTTTAGAAAGTTCATCACCGAACTTTTTCTTTTTATCGCTAAGCTCCATTCTTTCCAACAATTCTTCCGCATAACTTTTGTAATCTTTTAAGCGGTACGCTCTTGCAATAAACTCCATATGTTCCATAACGGTTAAATTGGGATATAGTGCCGGCATTTCAGGAATGTAACCCATTATTCTTTTGGCTTCCAAGGTTTTATTGAAATGTCCATCAACGATTATTGTTCCTTGATATTTCAAAAATCCCATAACCGACTTAATTATTGTACTCTTACCGGCTCCGTTTGGCCCTAGCAACGCGGTGACGCTTCCATCCGGAATAGAAAATGAAATATTGTCATTTGCAAGAACTTTGCCATATTTTTTAGTTAAATTATTTACTGTAAGCAAATTTTTCTCCCCCAAGCTAAAAAAACAGATTAAAACTGCTAATTTGGCTAATTATACCATAAAGTTACTGTTTTGCATAGTAATTCTAAACTTATTATTAAGGGAATCTCTAAATACTCGGCGTCTGACAGATTGGTGGGGATTTTTTCCCCAATCAAGGAAAAAACGGAGCAAATACTTTGTGTATTTGCGAGTATTTTGACGCTGAGTGGGGGAAAAAGACACACTAAGATGGCGGACGATGAGTTTTTAGAGGTTCCCTTAAGCTAACAGTTTATTTTGCAATTCAAAAAAGCCAATACTGGAACTTTTGTCTCTGCTCATTCTCATCATTCTCTTTTTTGCAAACGCAATTTACCTTATCCGAAGTGATAAGACCAAAAAGTTGTTTTGCTTTTTCAATTCCCTCGGCACTTAGTGAGTAATAGATCCACTTTCCTTCATTTCGCCCCAAAACCAATCCGCAATCACATAACAGCTTAATGTGATGAGATAGTGTAGATTGGGACATTTCAAATTGTTCTAAAATCATGCAGGCACAAAGCTCACCACAAGAGAGCATATCAACAATCTTGACTCTTTTGGGATCGCCCAACGCTTTAAACACCTTGGCACACTCTAAATATATTTTGTCCATTTTGCACCTCACATTCAAATTATTCGATATTAACAATTATTATATGCATCAAATCTAAAAATGTCAATATTAAATAAAAAATCAGAAATGGCATTTTAAATTAGTTGATTGTTGCGGATTTCAGCACTATTCCTCGCACCCACAATTTTTCTTATACTTAACTATACCATTACAAATAAACAAATTCATAAGTTCAAACTCGACTATGAATACTTAATAGTTTTAATTTTTAATAACAAATGATATTTTGGAATAATAAATCAATTACAGTATAAAATAATACAAAGAAATTTTTGAAGGATTGAATTAAAATTATGAAAAATATATTTCCAGAAACGTCAAAAAGAGTCCAGC
>JAQVYP010000088.1 GCA_029004655.1 Oscillospiraceae bacterium
TGTGCTACAATTTGGATTGTCCATAGTGATGATCCTTTCAGAATTGGAGTGTTGTAACTCAATTCTACCATAGGTTCATCGCTATGGATCCTTTTTGCTATTGCAACTTCATTTTACAATCTGCCAAAAATATACACCCAACAAAATAAAAACAACCATTCCGAGTATAGTATGAACACCTATGTTAATAGGTAAAAGACGAATCATGAATATAGACGCCAACGAAATAACCATAACTGACCAAAAATTTCTCCCATCAATTTTCTTTTTGTTAAATGCATATATACCTATAATATAAGCAAGGTTTTGAGGCAAAGAATTAATAAACAGCTGAGCCAAACTGACTAAAACTTTTGATAGAAATATGCTCATAATATAAACCTCCAAAATAATTACAATTCCCGTGCATGAACTTTTAATATTTAACAAAATATTAGTTGCGTTAAATCGGCTTACTCTCACCGCTAGATTCAACATGCCTTGTTATAAAAGAATAAGCCACAAGCGCTAATACAAACAGCAATATACTGGATGGAAATCCTGCAAGAGCGTTTGTAAAACCATTATCCAAAATATCAATTAAACTGCCTTTACCAAAAATCAAGGTAATAACTTTAAAAGTTACTAATTCAAGTAATGCAGATACAACAAAGATGAACAATACACCCAGTGTAGTTTTGTAAATTGAGAACTTTAAAAGGTATACCCCAAAAAGAATTAAAACAACCATACAAAGTACGGTAGGAATTCCGAAGCTAATTGGCAAAAGGCGAATACAGAAAATTGCCGACAATGATACAATTATGGCTATCCAGAAATTTTTATCGTTAATTTTTTTCTTATTAAATGCATAAATACTTATGACGTTTGCCAGTGTTTGAGGCAAAAAAATCAAAATAAGCTTTGCTATACCTGCTAAAACATACATAAAAAAAGCACTCATTAAAAATAGCCCTCGTATTCACAATTTTTTCAAATACAAGCTCCTCAACTCTTTGCTAATTCATTATTCAAACATTTTATTGTGTAAAAAAGAATAATAAAAGTAAATGCGTGAACAAAGAGGTCGCCAATACTTAAAATGCACCATCCAACATCTATGTAATCTGTCAATATTTTAAGTTTAGTAGCAGCGGTTCCGACGCAATGAATATCTTGTGTGTTCGACATACCGGCTTCACTATAATAACCCGTATAGCGGGAAAGAGTGGCATATACCGGCATTTTTCCGCCGTTGACACTCATCACCAATCTATTCAATACTGTTCCTACCAACACCGAAACAGAACCATAAAGCGCAGGTTTATACAATTTATACACTATAATCGGAATAAACATAACATATAAATAAGCGCTTTTAACATAACTTGCATATTGTATAAAAAAGTAATTATGCATAAATACAGTCGCTTGAAGCACCCAATAGCCAATTTCCAATAATAACAAAGGATATAGTGCATAAGCTTTTATTAATGGCCTCAAGTTGTAATGCTTAATCTTTGCAAATAAAAGTGCCGTGATAATAGTTAATAGCACCGACTCACTCCTAAATTATAGCGTAATCCATTGAACAAAAAGCTAAAAGTTAATTATTATAATATCACAAATAACTATAATTTTCAACACATTATGTTAATCAGTTCGATAATTACACTAAATTTATGACTCTATATAAAAACTTTTGATAAATTATATTACAAATTCACTATATTCGCGAAATATAGAACAATATTGATTAAGGAAACTAATAATTATGCAAAATAATGCATAGCTATATTCCTTCTATGTTCGATTTGAAACTAATCTTCCACTCTCTTATAGTCAATGTAGAATGGTATAACTGGTAATTTTAAAATTTTTGTTTAAACCTCTTGACATATTTTTATTTGCGCTTATAATATAATTTAATATATAAAAAATGCAGTGATGAGGATACGGTCAGATTATTACTGATTTCAGAGAGTCGGCGGTTGGTGCGAGCCGATAAAAGTATACTGACATAATCACCTCGGAGCAGACAGCTGAAACCATTTGTGGATAGTAAGCGGGTACGTTATCCCAACGTTACATGGGAGGTGCATTATGTTGTGCACACTAAGTGGTTGCATTTTTGCAACAAAATTGAGTGGTACCGCGGGTATTATTATACTCCGTCTCAGAAAACCTGAGGCGGAGTTTTTTGTTATATATTTTAATACTTCTTTCAATTAAAAAGCGCCCAAAGATTTGCGAGGATTTTTATTTGTAATTAGTATAATTTGGAGGAAATCAACATGCTGACTTTAGACAAAATCTACCATGCATCATATGTGCTTAAAGACTTAACCCGTAAAACCTCACTCATACACGCTCCTAATATTAATCCTGAGTGCAATGTCTATTTAAAACCCGAAAATCTTCAAGTTACAGGCTCATTCAAGGTTCGCGGCGCGGCCTACAAAATATCTCAACTGACCGAGGAAGAAAAGGCCGGCGGAGTTATTGCTTGTTCTGCAGGCAACCATGCTCAAGGTGTTGCTTTAGCGGCTACAAAAATCGGAATAAAATCACTGATTTGTCTGCCGGACGGCGCACCGATTTCCAAGGTTGAAGCAACAAAAAATTATGGTGCTGAGGTCTGCATGGTCGAGGGCGTTTACGACGATGCATACCGAAAAGCTCTCGAGCTTCGTGACGAAAAAGGATACACTTTTATACATCCGTTTAATGATGATGACGTCATTGCAGGGCAAGGTACAATCGGTCTTGAAATACTCGATGAGTTAGAAAATATCGACGCGGTTATCGTTCCTGTCGGCGGCGGCGGTTTAATTTCCGGTGTTGCCTTTGCAATAAAGTCCCTCCGACCTGAAATAAAGGTTTACGGGGTTCAGGCTCAAGGTGCACCGTCAATGGTCAATTCACTGGCAGATGGAAAAATCGAGTGTTTGTCTTCTGTTTCAACAATCGCAGACGGTATTTCGGTTAAAGAGCCAGGCGACCACACATTCCAATATTGCCAGAAATATGTTGACCAAATTGTAACGGTAACAGACGATGAAATTTCCACCGCCATTTTAACTCTTATGGAACAGCAGAAGTTAGTTTCCGAGGGTGCCGGAGCTGTTTCGGTTGCAGCAGCAATTTTCAATAAAGTGCCAATCAAGGGCAAGAATGTTGTCTGCCTTGTGTCGGGCGGCAATATTGATGTTACAATTCTTTCTCGTGTGATTGAACGTGGTCTTCTTAAATCTGGCCGTTCATATAATTTATGTGTTGAACTTATGGATAAACCGGGTCAGTTGCGTGATGTTTCTCTCATAATTGCCCAGTGTGGCGCAAATGTAATTTCTGTCCACCACGAGCGTGCTGAGGAAAACCAAATCACGGGTTGCTACCTGAAAATAGGGCTCGAAACCAGAAACTTTGAACATGTCCATGAAATATGCGATGCTTTGACAACGGCAGGATTTCATATTATACAGTAAAAATTAAATAATGAAGGGAATTGGAAACTATGTCTATCAAAGTTTATACAAAAAACGCACCTGATGCCATCGGTCCATATTCACAGGCTGCTATTTGCGGCAATTTGGTATTCACATCAGGGCAAATCGCGATTGTTCCCGAAAGCGGATTGGTTGAATCCACCACAATTGAAGGACAAACCGAGCAGGTTTGCCAAAATCTAATTGCCGTTTTGGAAGAGGCAGGCTCATCATTACAAAAGGCAGTTAAAACCACTTGTTTCCTTGCAGACATGGCGGATTTCGCAACATTCAACGAAATTTACGGTAAATATTTCACATCTAAGCCGGCCCGTTCATGCGTTGCAGCTAAACAACTTCCCAAGAATGTTCTCGTTGAAGTGGAAGTTATTGCCGAAGTATAAAAAATACAATTTAATGGGAGGTAAAAATGATATTAACAGGAGCTCAAATTGTCGCAGAAGTGCTGTTGGAGCAAGGTGTTGATACCGTTTTCGGCTATCCGGGCGGTTCAGCTCTCAACATTTATGATGCACTCTACGAATATAAAGACAAAATCACTCATTATATGACTGCTCATGAGCAAGGAGCGGCTCATGCAGCAGATGGTTACTCACGAGTTACCGGAAAAACAGGAGTTGTTTTTTCAACAAGCGGCCCCGGAGCCACAAACTTAGTAACAGGTATTGCAACCGCATATATGGATAGCGTTCCGTTGGTTGCAATCACCGCAAACGTCGGCACTTCCCTTTTGGGACGCGACAGTTTTCAGGAAGTTTTTATTGCCGGAATTACAATGCCGATAACAAAGCACAACTTCGTGGTCCGTCACGTTGAAGAATTGGCAGACACACTTCGTCTTAGCTTTGCAATTGCCGGAGAAGGCAGAAAAGGACCGGTCCTTGTTGATATTCCAAAAGATATCACCGCAGCTAAAACAGAATTTACTCACAAGCCCGTTGAAAAGCCGATGGAGAAGAAACAAGATTATAAAAACTTGGAAAAGGTTGCCGAACTTATCAATAACGCAAAGCGCCCTGTAATATATTTCGGCGGCGGTGTTCGCCTTTCGGATGCCGGTGATACATTGCGCGAAATGATAAATCTTGCAGACATTCCCGCAGCATATACCATAATGGCAGCCGGTGTTTTGAGTTATAACGAGCGCAACAACCTTGGATTAATTGGAATGCATGGTTGCCGTACCGCCAATCTTGCGGTTGATAATGCAGACATTGTTTTGGCAATCGGCACTCGTTTCAGTGACCGAGTTGCACTTAACACAAAATATTTTGCACAAAAAGCTAAAATCGTTCAAATTGATATTGACCCCAGTGAAATTAATAAAAATGTTAACATAGATATTAGCTTAATCGGTGATGTAAATGATGTACTGACAAAATTGCTTCCGCTATTAAAATCTACCAAGCATGATGATTGGCAAACGCAAATTAACGAGTGGCAAAAATCAGATTATCACCCGACAGATAGCGATACCGTTCTCCACCCGCATCAAATAATCGGAAAAATCTGCGACCTTGCCGGTGAGGATGCAGTATATGTCACCGACGTTGGTCAGCATCAGATGTGGTCAGCTCAATATATAAACCACGTTCGCACCAGAAGCTTTTTAACCAGCGGCGGATTGGGAACAATGGGTTATGGCTACGGTGCAGCAATCGGTGCAAAAATTGCCTGTGGCGACCGCCCTGTGATTCACATAACGGGAGATGGTTCATTTCACATGAATATGAACGAAGCCTGCACAGCAGTCAGCTATGATGTTCCTGTCATCACAGTTATTATGAACAATGCCGTTCTCGGAATGGTGCGCCAATGGCAGTCGGTCTTTTATGGCAAACGCTATTCCTCGAGCGAGCCGGAGCGCAAAACAAACTACGTCAAGGTTGCCGAAGGCTTTGGCGCAAAGGGTTTCCACTGCGAAACACTAGCAGAGTTTGAATCGGCTTTGACTATTGCACTAGAGCAAAAAGGTCCGGTTTGGATTGAGTGCGTAATAGACCGTGAAGAAGTCGTTTTGCCAATGATTCCGTCAGGCGGAACTGTCAGCGATACAATCATTGACTGATTGCGCTTACGAAGAAAGGATAGTAATAATATGCAGAAGCATTATTTCAGCGTACTAGTAGAAAACCACGAAGGTGTACTTGCGCGCGTATCATCACTTTTCTGTCAGCGCGGTTTTAATATTGACAGTCTCACAGCTTCAGCAACAAATGATCCGAATATTTCAAGAATAACAATTACCGCTTCTGGCGATGATCAGGCGTTTTTGCAAATACTCAAGCAAACTGAAAAGCTTGTTGAAACCAAAATGATATTTTCACTTGACCCTTCAATCAGTCTTCTTCGTGAATTGCTGCTTGTAAAAGTGCAGGCAGATGAGAAAAATCGTGGAGAACTGCACGATATTGCACAAATCTACAAAGCAAAGATCATTGATTTGTCCATTGGGAGTATGGTTATTGAATTAACAGGAGAGCCTGATAAAATCGACGGATTTTTGCAAGTGCTCTCCCCTTACACAGTTCTGGAGATGTGCCGCACAGGCATTACAGCACTAGAGCGCGGTAGCTCTTCCCATCTGCTGAATAAATAAATAGTCCAAACGTTTCAAGAACTATCCGGAACAGGAATTTTATTGCCGGAAATAAAAATACATTTTTACACTTTAAAATAATTCGTATATATGTTATAATGTGCTAAATCATTAAAGCATAATATAATGTATCAATTCAATTAGTTATCCAAATAAATTTTTATATATTAAGGAGTTTTTTAAATGATTAAGAAGTACTATGATTCAGATTGCAACTTAGGAATGCTTGAAGGCAAAACCGTTGCCATTATGGGCTTCGGCAGCCAAGGACACGCACATGCACAGAACTTACACGAGAGCGGCGTTAATGTTATTGTCGGTCTTCGTCCTGATAGCTCAAGCTGTGCAAAGGCAACAGCCGCCGGTCTTAAAGTTATGGATGTTACCTCAGCTGCAAAAGCAGCAGATGTCGTTATGATGCTTGTTCCGGATGAGCTTGCGGCAGACATCTACAACGAGCAGGTTGCCCCTTACATGAAAGACGGCGATATTCTCATGTTCGCTCATGGCTTTAACATTCACTATAATTTTGTTAAGCCTGCAAAAAACATTGATGTTATCATGGTTGCTCCAAAAGGCCCCGGCCACACAGTTCGCAGCCAGTACCTTGAAGGCAAGGGCGTTCCAAGCCTTATCGCTATTTTTCAGGATTATTCAGGCAGAGCTAAAGAGTATGCTCTTGCATATGCAAGCGGCATTGGAGCAGGCAGAGCAGGAATTCTTGAAACATCATTCAAAGAAGAAACAGAAACAGACCTATTCGGCGAGCAAGCAGTTCTTTGCGGCGGTGTAACCGAACTTATGAAGGCTGGTTTTGATACACTTGTAGAAGCAGGATACGAGCCTGAAATGGCATATTTCGAGTGTATTCACGAGATGAAGCTTATCGTTGACCTTATCAACTCCGGTGGATTTGCTATGATGAGATATTCTATCTCCAACACAGCAGAATACGGCGATTACAGAACAGGTAAACGTCTTATCACAGAAGATACCCGTAAAGAAATGAAAAAAGTTCTTACCGAAATTCAAAACGGCACATTTGCCAGCGAATTTATGCAGGAATTCTCAGCAGGACGTAAGGGTAAATTCCTTGCAACTCGTCGCGTTGAAAGTGAGCATTTACTTGAAAAAGTTGGTGCAGAACTCAGAAAAATGATGAGCTGGCTCAAGAAATAATTATTAATTATTAAAGCCGTCAGTGCATTCTATATGCCTGGCGGCTC
>JAQVYP010000089.1 GCA_029004655.1 Oscillospiraceae bacterium
TTAATATCTCAATAATGAAGCCGGAAGATAAAGAGTTTGGAACTCGTACTGAGATTAAAAACTTAAATTCTCTAAAATCAATTGTTCGCGCTATTGAATATGAATATCAGCGCCAATCTGAACTTTTGGATAAGGGCAAAAGGGTTATTCAGCAAACACTGCATTTTAATGAAAATCACGGTACAACAAAAGCGCTTCGCTCTAAAGAAGAAGCAAATGATTATAGATATTTTCCCGAACCTGATATCCCTCCGGTTATTCTTTCCGACTCGGATATTGAATCAATAAGTGCTGATATGCCTGAAATGCCAAACGACCGAATTCTTAGATATATTAGCAAGTTTGGCTTACCTGAGGCAGATGCGATATTGCTGGTTGCTGATAAATCTCTTTCTGATTTTTATGACGAAGCGGTTAAAGTCTATCCTGAATATAAGCAAGTTTCGAACATGGTAATTGTTGAACTATTAAGACGACTTAATGATTCTGATATTTCAATAGAAGACTTGAAATTCAGCGCTTCTGACTTGGCACAGCTTGTAAAGCTTAGTGATGAAGGTACTGTAAGCAAAAATGCCGCAAAGGACATTTTGCTTACCATGTTTGAACAGGGTGGAAATCCGCTGGAAATCGCTAAGAAAAATGGCTTTATAATGGATACTGATTCCTCTGCTGTTGAGTCGGTTGTTGATGAAGTTATTTCGGAAAATCTAAAAGCTATTGACGAGTATAAGCAGGGAAGTAACAAAGTGTTTGGATTCCTTATGGGTCAGATGTGTAAGAAACTCGGAAAATCTGCTAACCCGCAGATAATTCGTCAGGTGCTTACCGAAAAGTTAGAGAAGCTATAATATTAGGAGAAAACAATGAAGAATATTGACGGAACATCATTGATCAAACAATTTAGTCTTGATGAATTTAAATCAGCTCTGGGTAATGAATTTAATATGTTTGCTTGTGTGCACAAGATTAAAAGCATGGGACAGTTTGCATTTGTTATGCTAAGAACCGGCAGATATGTTATTCAGAGCGTCTATGAGCCTGAAACTTGTAGTGATGACATTGATTCCATAAAAGAAGGTTGCTACATCAATGTTAGCGGAACTGTTCGTGAAGAACCACGTGCTAACTATGGTTTTGAACTTTTATTGTCAGGCTTTTCTTTACTTTCTACACCGGCCGAGGAATATCCTCTGCATGTTTCGGCAAGAAAACTCGGTTGTTCTATGGAGGCTAACTTGAAATATCGCAGTGCTGCTCTTAGAAATCCTAATGAACGTGCAGCATTTAAAATTTCCGAGGGCGTGTGTGAAGGATTTCGCAGATTTATGTTGGCAAACAATTTCACGGAGATTCATACACCTAAAATTGTTGCCGCCGGGGCAGAGGGCGGAGCAAATATTTTTAAGCTTAAATATTTCGGAGAAGATGCATATCTTGCTCAGAGTCCACAGTTCTATAAGCAGACTTGTGTTGCAATCTTTGACAGAGTTTTCGAAATCGACCCTGTTTACCGTGCTGAAAAGCATAATACAACAAGGCATTTGAATGAGTACACCGGCCTTGATTTTGAAATGGGATTCATTAATGATATGTATGATGTTATGGCTATGGAAACTGCCATGCTTAAATATATATTTGCTTTTTTAGGCGAAAATTATCAAAATGAGCTTAATATTACAGGTGCAAAATTACCGGTATTTGACGAGATTCCGTCTGTAACATTTCTTGAGGCAATTGAAATTGTTGGTGGAAATAAAAACAAGCACGATCTTGATCCGCAGGATGAAGTGAAGCTGTGCGAATATTTTGCCAAAGAAAAGGGAAGCGAATTCGTTTTCATCACTCATTTTCCATCCTTGAAAAGACCATTTTATGTTATGGATAATAAGGAAGATCCAAGAGTTGCCGAAAGCTTCGACTTGCTTTTCCGTGGACTTGAAATTACTACCGGTGGTCAGAGAATCCATGATTATAATGAGCAGGTAGGAAAAATGAAAAGGATGAACATGAATCCTGAAGAATTTGAAAGCTATCTGCAAATTCATAAATACGGTATGCCTCCTCACGGTGGACTTGGTATTGGTCTTGAGCGTATTGTTATGAAACTTCTTGATTTACCAAACATTCGTCAGGCAAGTTTGTTTCCACGTGATATTAATCACCTGGAGCCGTAATTTAATATTGTTTTTTAAGCAGCTATGTTTTTCACATAACTGCTCAGACCGTAGACAAACGCCAATGCAACTTAGGCTGCATTGGCGTTTTTTCGTGTCTTTATAGAATATTTTAGAAAAGTTAAAGTTTTAATAAAAGACTGTTGATTTTTTTACTGATATTTTCGCGCTCTTTGTAAACCCAATTCGGATCAAAATCAATATTAAAATTTTTTGAAAAGGAGTAATACAAATTAAGCTTTTGGTAATATCTTTCTGAGTCGAAAAGCATGCCACCGGAAGGTCTGGGGTTCGAAATTTTGCCGGGAGTTAGTTTAAAATACTCTTCAATAAACAATAAAAAGCATTGTAACAACTCAGGGTCGTTGACATCAAAAGGCAATTTCATAAGCTTATATTCTATCATCTCGGGTAATTTGTAGTACTTAATATTTTCTAAAACGAGTAAATAGTCTCTGATATCCATTTTTCTGTAAATCTCAAGTTTTTCTTGTTCCGTACTCCAAAGTGCAAGCTTTTCTTTCAGAGGTAATCCTGTAATTTTTGTAATTGCTTCACTGGGTCCTATAACTGCTCGACTTAATGGTTCATCATTTGTTTCCAGATTTTCTTTTAAAAAAAGTTGATCATAACTATTGCAACCAACGTAACCAACATCATATATACCTTTTCTTCCTGCTCTGCCACTAATTTGTTTGACCTCTTGTGATGTTAAATATCTTATTTCTTCTCCATCAAACTTTTGCAGATTCATAAATATGATTCTTCTAATAGGTAGGTTGACGCCCATTCCTATGGCATCCGTCGTAATTAAAATTGTACTTTCTCCATTTATGAAAGACTGATATTGCATTTTTCTTACTTCTGGAGGTAAATCGCCATAAATAACACTGTTTTTGATGCCTTTTTCTAAATAATATTTTGACAACTCCAAAACGCGTTTTTTTGAAAATGCGACGAGGGCATCGCCTTTTGTTGCATTTTTTAATGTAAAAAGATTCGGAAGAATTTCTAGCGGTGTTTGTCTCCAATATTCTATAATCTCATAAGAATCGCCGCAATCATCCAAAAGTTTGATAATCAGCTCTTTTGCGTTAATCGCACCGCAAATATGGATTTCACTACACTGAATCCCAAGTAAAGCTCTTGTCCAAGCTTGTCCTCTTTGGGAATCGGCAATCATTTGAATTTCATCTATTACAGCGACATCGTATATTTTATTAGCATCAAGTTTTTCTATCGTAGAACAAACATGTTTGGCATCCTCCACTAATATTTCCTCTTCGCCAGTAATCAGATGGCAGGGAACCCCTTCTCTATTTAGCTTTTCAAAGTTTTCCAATGCCAAGATACGAAGTGGTGCGAGATAAACGCCATTTTCCGCCTGCTTTAATCGTTCGACAGCCTTGTAAGTTTTACCGGTGTTGGTTTCTCCTAAATGTAATATTATTTTTCTCTTTATTTTTCTCGCTTTTTCATACTCGTCTTTGGGATTAGCAGGAAAATGCTTTGTGAATTCATCTGCGATAATTGTAGGAATGTGACTGGTAACCAACACGGAAATTATTCCGGAACTGATATATCCGCTTTTGTCTCTCTCTACAACCTCTTTGAATTTGTAGCTTGTGCTGTTTTTCTTGTTATAAAATTTTAGAAGTCTTTCGGAAATATTGTCAAGAAGTTTAAGATATCCATGATAAACCTCATTATATTCTTTGAACTGTTTATCACTTAAGTTTTTTAATGCCTTGATTTTTTTACGTACATTTGCTTCGGGATTCCAAAGGTTGGAATCTTTGGAATGATTAACGATGTTTTCGGTTTGCCGCAACTGCGATTTCAACTTTTCAAATTCTCGCATAGCTTTTTGAGCTCTTTTCATAATGCACCTACTCACACATCTATTTTTATATATTTATTATGTTTTATTATACACTAAATATGCAATTTTCGTCTATAATCCTAAAGTAATAATTAGCATTAAATAAATTTTTAATACTAATTCCAATTAAAAAGTGACCAAGATTTGCGAGGATTTTGTTTGTGAGACAAGGCGGAGGACGAAGGCGGGCTATCGCCCGCCGAGAACGACAACGCAGTCTCGCAAACAAAAGACCGCGAAGATTGGTTGATTTTTATTTGGAATTAGTATAAGACAGGTTTTCACCGGAATTTCACTGCCCAATTCCTAACACAGTCAGATATTGGGCAGTTTTTATTGAATTATTTATACTAAGAGATTAAACGTGCAACGGTGGATATTATAAAGCAGATTAAAGCTCCAAATGCAGTTGGCAGCATAAAGGCGAGTGCTGTCCACTTAATTCTCCCGGTTTCTTTTTTTATAGTCATAAGTGTTGTGGAACACGGCCAATGCATTAACATAAAAACAACAAAACAAATCGCAGTAACAATCGTCCAGTCGTTTGCAACAAGCAAATTTTTAAGCTCAAATAAGCTGCTAAATTCGGTTAAGGCGCCAGTGGCAGTGTATGACATAATGATAATCGGAACAACAATTTCATTGGCAGGAAAGCCCAGAATGAAGGCCATCAGAATCACACCATCTAGACCAATCAATCTGGCAAACGGATCTAAAAACTCTGTGCAAATCAAAAGTACACTGCTGTTGCCAATTGTAATATTGCTTAGCAACCAAATCAATAATCCGGCAGGTGCGGCAACCATGGCGGCTCGCCCCAAAACATACAGTGTTCTGTCTAAAATAGATCGAATTATTACTTGAAGAAATTGCGGTCGCCGGTATGGTGGCAGTTCGAGGGTGAACGAAGATGGAACACCTTTTAATAATGTTTTCGATAATATTTTGGATGATAAAAAAGTCATTATAATTCCAAATAAAATAACAAGCGTCAGCAATAAAGCAGAAATAACAGATCCTAAAAGCCCACTAAATCCGATAAAGAACATGGAAATAACTGCAATCAGAGTTGGAAATCTGCCGTTGCAAGGGACAAAATTGTTGGTCAAAATTGCAATTAAACGCTCACGTGGAGAATCGATTATTCTGCAACCAACAATCCCCGCAGCATTGCAGCCAAACCCCATGCACATGGCTGGTTGATATTTGAATGCGGTTTTAAGATGTATATTTTTTCGTGATTGGTGTTCCTGCAAATCGAAAAAAAAATTTTACTGTTTGGTTTTTTACCTTTCCGTGTTCTGATTTTTGATATGTTCCTTGCCCGATTTCGATGTGATCAATCAGTCGGTAGAGAAGTTCTGAGGATAGTTCTGTTGGATTAATGTACCCATCCAATAATTTTTTTAGTTTATCCATAGGACTCACTGTTTCAATCAGTTTATTTTCTTTTTCCTTTTGCTCGAGCTGTTCGGCAATTTCTCTGCTTTCCGCTTCGTACTTTTGTAGCATCTTATTCATGCGTTCGGTGCTTAAGAGCCCTTGAACATTATCTTCATACAGTTTTTCAATAAGTGCATCCAACTCACGGCTGCGTTTTTTCAGGCTGGTAATTTCATTAATTTTATTTGACTGTGTGTTTTGCTTCTTCACCTGAATTTGAACCGCATCTAAAACCCCTGTTTCATCCTGTTCTGAAAGCTGAACCAGCTCGCGAATGGAAGACAAAACGATTTCATATAGCGTGTCATAGTCAATAAAATGATTGGAACACTCTTTGCTGCCGTAAAGTTTATACCCACCGCAAGCCAAATTTGCCGTTGCACCCTTTTTTCTTGTGCCGACTGTGGACATATTTCGTCCACAGTCAGCACATTTGGCAATGCCAGAAAACAGATTGCTAAACTGCCCTTTTTTCATGCAGGTGCGTTGTTGGCTTCTGCGATAAGCAAGGTCGAATACTTCGTGGCTGACAATTGGCTCATGGGTATTTTCAACCACAAACCAATCTAATTTAGGATTAGCTATAGTTAAATCGCTTTTAAAAGAAACTTTAGTGGTTTTCCCTTGCGCCATATGTCCGAGATATGCAACATTTTGCAGCATCTTGGTGATGGTTGAGGATGTCCATTCCCTGCGCTTGGAGTAATTTTCGACATTCATGTTGGGGTTTTGCTCACATCTGTACTCTATCGGAATCAGCACATTTCGACGGTTGAGTTCCCTGGCAATTTGAATAGGCAGAATTCCATCAGCAGCACTTTGAAAAATCTCTTTCACGATTTTGACCACTACATCGTCTATGATTAAATGATGCTTATCTTCTGAGTCGCGTTTATATCCATAAGGAGCAAACGCCCCTATAAAAGCGCCTTCCTGCATCCTTGTTGTAAAAGCGGAACGGATTTTTTTGCTGGTATCACGGGCATACATCTCATTGATGACGTTTTTGAATGGCACAATGTCGGTGTAAGGGCTGTCTGAGTCATAGCCATCGTTTATTGCTATATACCTAACCCTTTTAGATGGAAAATAAATTTCTGTGTACTGACCGGCAAGAATATAGTCACGTCCCAGACGGGATAGGTCCTTTGTAATAATCATATTAATTTTTTTTTCTTCAATGTCGCTTATCATGCGCTTAAAGTCCGGTCTCTCAAAGGTTGTACCTGAAACGCCGTCATCTATATATTCCCCATAGACCGCATAATGATTTTCCAGTGCATAGGCTCTAAGCATTTTTCTTTGTGTAGTTATGCTGACGCTTTCAGCCGCACCATCATCGTCCTTTGAAAGGCGCATATATAAGGCGGCAGAGTAGTGTGAATTATCGGGTAGTCTGGTGTTTTTCATATGTCCTCCTTTCAAAAACCGGACCGCCGACAGTGGTTACTACTATATTTTAAACGGGCGGTGCGCCGGAATCAAATGTGCCAAATTTTTGAATTAGCAATTCAGTTAGAAGTTGTTTGAGTGTTAGCTTATCGGAGAAAATCAATTCTATTTTATAGTTTGTGTTTCTATTATCCATGGAAAATCTCCTTTTCAAAGCTGGCATATAAATTACTGAGCTGAAACTCTACTCGGTTAATTTTTATGTTATTCGGCTTGTACAGTATGCTGATGTCTGAAATAATAATAGTTCGTAACATTTTCAGGGCTAATTCAGCTAAGCCACAAATTTATTAATATTTTGTTTTCAGTAATAAACGAATAAATC